>JAZNKU010000471.1:0-2588 GCA_045578685.1 Eubacteriales bacterium | reverse complement strand
GAATAGTGAATAGAGAATAACCGAAAAGGAGATATTATGCGACCCTACATAGAAAGCTTTACGCTGCTTACTAACCGAGAAGAGTTGGACTACATCTGGGATGAGGTCAAGTTGACCTGCTACGACACCTTTTATCCCTTTAAGATTTTTATGGATAATCGTCTGCCTCGTGTTGACTTTGAACCCATAACCATATTCTACGGCGGTAACGGTTCGGGTAAATCCACCCTTCTCAATATGATCGCCGAGAAGGCAAGGATAGCAAGGACCTCACCCTTCAATCAGTCGGTACTTTTCCCCGAGTACGTCAAGCGTGCTTCAATGAAGGCAAGAGAAATACCCTATAATTCCCGTGTTATGACCAGCGACGACGTGTTCGAGCATATTTTGAATGTAAGAAGCATCAATATAGGTGTTGACCGCCGCCGTGACGATCTGCTGGACGAATATTATGATATAGCCGATCCCAGGAGACCCACACAGCGTCTGAGTTCGCTTTCCGAATATGACGAGTGGAAACGCATCCACGAGATACGAAGCGGCAAGGTCTCCGCTTCCCGCTACGTGCGCAAAAATATGAAGGGCAATATAGATATGCATTCAAACGGCGAGAACGCAATGCTCTATTTCGTGGACAACATAACCGAGGACGCTGTATATCTCCTTGACGAGCCTGAAAACAGTCTTTCTATCGAGTATCAGCTCCGCTTAAAGCAATTTCTTGAGGACTCAGCCCGACACTTTGGCTGTCAGCTGATCATCACCACCCATTCTCCCATTCTTTTGTCTATGAAGGGAGCTAAGATCTATGATCTTGACGAATTTCCGGTTAAGGTCAAGCCCTGGACAGAATTAGAGAACGTAAGAAAATACTTTGAGTTCTTTGATGAACACAGAGATGAATTTATTTAAATTCGGAATGCGGAGTGCGGAATGCAGAATAAAGGTCAAAAACAGTTGCTTTGGCAACTGTTTTCTTCATTTTCATTTTTCTCTTGCTTAAAGGAGGTTTTTTTGCTATAATATTTATTACCAATATAAAAAAGGTGGCAGTTATGAAGAAAACCAAGGTTCTTGACGGTATAATAGCATTTGTCGTTGCCGTTGTTATAATTCTGTTTGTAAATGCTCTGCTTTTTCAGAAGCTGGGTATTGCGGGTATGGGTGTAGCCGAGGCGCTGTTGCTTGCAGTACCTCTGATGCTTGTGTTTTTGCGTCGTGAAAATATAAGCGAGCGTTTTAATCTTAAGCTTCCCTCCATCGGCAGCTTTTTCTCGGCAGTGGTGCTTATGATGGGCGCCAATATGTGGGAGAACGCAGCTTCATTTATCTATGTTGCTATTTTCGGTATGCCCGAGCAGAACGACATGGTCTTTCTTGAGAGCTTTTTCTCAAACGTAAATCCCGCCGTTGCGCTTGTTATCATAGCCCTTATTCCTGCGGTTTGCGAGGAGCTTCTGTTCAGAGGATATATATTCAGCTCATTTAAGGGCAAAAGAAGCAAGGTCGTAGCGGTGATGATCTCATCCATTCTGTTCTCGCTGATCCATTTTGATGCATATAAGACCATACCCATACTTATTATGGCGCTTGCCTTCGGCTATATCACCGCAAAGACCGATTCCGTGCTTATCCCGATGATATTCCACTTTATCAACAACTCTATGGCTGTTATCTCCTTCTATGCTATGAGAGGTCAGGATACACAGGCTGTAACCGACGCGGTGTCTTCTGCCACATATATCTGGTATGCGATAGCAGCCTTTGGCGGCGGTCTTGTGCTGGTTTATTTTGGGTCAAGGTTGCTCTCGGGTAAGCCTCGTAAAAAAGTATTTAATATTCTCGTTCCCATACTCAGCGGTGTTCTCTTTACCGTAGGTGTTATAGGGCTGGTGCTCAGTATGATAAGTATGCCTTATTCGCAGATCTACAGCACTAAGGTCCGTAAGGATACCGTTCATACCGAAACATTTACCATCGAGGAGGATACGGCAGGTTTTATAACCGTGACTGCGACACACGGCAGAAGCGTGACCTATACCGTAACGGTGACAGACCCACACGGAGAGGAGATATACTGTAGCGACGATACTGTCGGCGGATACGGTATTGCTTTTGAAAAGGGAGAGTATACCGTGACCTATGCTATCGACGTTGATGAAGAACGAACGGAAACTTCGATTGTGAATATCAGCGTTGATGTGGTGACAAGTACCGCTCTTACCGTTGCAGACACTGAGGACGCCTTCGGAAGTGTGTGATCAGCTATTGACCAAACGACTAATTAATGGTATAATGACCTCATAAAGCATAAGAAAGGAAACGAAATATGAAAAAGCTTCTTATTTCCCTTATAGCAGTAGTACTGCTTTGTTCCATGGCTATAGGTGCATCCGCTGCCTGGAGCAACCCCTTTAAGGATGTAAAGGAAAGCCATTGGTTCTACGATGCGGTAAAGACAACCGTAGAGAAGGGCATCTTTACAGGTATGACAGAGGATACCTTTAAGCCTAACGAAAAGATGACCAGAGCTATGTTCGTTACCACTCTTGCAAAGATGGTGAACGCAGACATAGAGGCATACGACG
>JAZNKU010000470.1:0-1531 GCA_045578685.1 Eubacteriales bacterium | reverse complement strand
CGGATAAATCCGCGGTCAAAGTATAACATTCCCGTGCTCTCCACGCCGAAGGTATCGGGCATAAAATGTCCGTCACGGGCATATCTGATGCCAAGATCGGTAAACTCGTAGGAGCTGTCGTAATAGTTGTAGACCACGCTTCCCCACTCGTTGAGTACGGAGAGGTGTCCGTCCTTGTCTGCGACTACCGCAAAGCCGTCCTCGGAAAACTCGTATGCCTTATGATATTTAGGCTCGACGACGACATTACCCTTGGCATCCATATAGCCCCAGAGTATCTCAGTAACCTCGTAAGAATAATACGGCTTACCGTCTATCTGTTTTTCTTCTTTTTTGGTATACGTGTAGGAAGGGAATCTGAAAAGCTTTCCGTTGCTTTTGTTATTGAGAGCCGAGGGGATACGGACATCAAAAAGAAGCTCTTCGCCAAGAGAAAACTCGACCATACCCGAACGCTCGGGAAGAAAATAGGTTATGCCGGCCATAGTTGCATCTTTGTCAAAATCGTTGGTGACAAAGAGATTATGGAGCATCTCCTTATCGTAATCATAATATTTATACGCCTCGGGCGGGGTTACGGGAAGCTTGGAAAGGGTATCGTTATCCACCGAGGTGTATACGGTACCGTTGTAGTTTCTTCCGTCGTAGTAAAAATAATATTTGTCTCCCTTTTTAAAAAGGGGATTGCCTGCATAATCGGTCATATATGCGGGAGAGTATCCGCTGAAATCTCCCATAAGGGTATTGAGATTGCTGTCAAGAAGCTTGCACACACCCTTGGCTGTGTAGATAACATAGCCGTAGTAGGGCATAAGCACGGGACAGTCCTCGGTGACGGTCTCGTTTTCCCACACCTTGCCGTGATAGCTCTCCTTTTCAACCGGTCTTTCGACCTTATGCTTTATTTGCGAAAGCTCTGAGGGGAGCTTTATCTTTATCGAAAGAGCGCCTATCTTGCAATCCGCGGAGGAATAGCTCTTTTCGGTAATTCTGTAGCCCTCCGACTTAAGTGCGGATTGCATGTTATAGTTCTTTGCGGATTCATAATAATCGTAGCTCTTTATCTCAGGCTCGTCATTTATAACTACATTCTCTATGTGAGCTACGGGATCGTAATCGGTTTTGGTGTCAGCCGTAAGCTGATTTTGGGGTGCCGATACCGAAGGGGTGTCAGGGATATCCGCTGTTGTCCCCTTTGTTTTTGCCATATGCCAGAGAACTCCCACACAAGCACAAACAAGACAGAGCAATAGCCCTGCCAGCTGTATCAAAGTTGTTTTGGTTCTTCTGTTCATACGAGTTCCTTTATTTATTATATTTGCCGCCTGCGTTTATGTTCATTGCACGGTAGAGCTGCTCAAGAAGGATGACCCTCATAAGCCTGTGCGGAAAGGTCATCTTGGAAAAGGAAAGCTTAAAGTCAGCTTGGTCCTCCACCCTCTTGCCGAAGCCCTCGGAGGGACCTATAATAAGAGTTATCTCAGAGTTGCCCTGTACCTCAAGATCCTCGATCTTCTTTGCCAGCTCCTCG
>JAZNKU010000469.1:0-3464 GCA_045578685.1 Eubacteriales bacterium | reverse complement strand
CTAACGGCGGTGTTGGTAACGACGTAACCGAGTATATGACCTGGGAAGGCGCTACTCTTTACGATTATGCGGATTACACAGTACGTAACAACGCATTTGTTAAGGACAGCGGCAGATTCCTCGGCTGGAACACCAAGCCCGACGGTACGGGTACAGCTTATGCTGCAGGTGCAGTTATAGACGATTACGATACAAGCGCACCTCTGGTTCTCTATGCACAGTGGTCTGCTCCCGTATCCTCCGCAAAGGAATACACGATAGCCTTCAACGCAATGGAAGGCTACCTCGATGCATCCGAGCAGAGCTACACCATCTCCTACGGTGACAAGCTCGCAGATGTCATCGGTGAGATGCCTGTTCCCACCCGTCCCGGATATACCTTCCGCGGCTGGTTTAACGATGCGACAGGCAGTGAGCTTGTATTCGACGAGGAATACTACTCTTATACATCCAACACATCCTATTCTCCCAAGTGGGAGCTTCACTCCGACCATGTGCTTTCTGCATTCAAGAAGGTTTCTGACTGTACAAACACAGGCTTCTTCACACAGATATGTGATGCTTGCGGTTGGACCTCCAATATCGAGTACGAAAAGACAGGTCATAGTTTCTCCGCATGGAAGCAGACAGGCAACGGTACCGAGGTTCAGAGATTCTGTAACTCTTGCGGACTTTCCGAAAAGGAAGCCTCTACTGCTATGGTTAAGCAGGAGGTAATTGCTTATATCAACAAGGATGTTATGTACACAGATGGCGATATGAGATATATCGACGTCCTCAATTACCTCGGTCCGGCCATAGACAAGGGCCCCGGCAACTATCCCTTCACAGGCTCATACTTTGCTCAGGCATCAAATATGTGGCAGAGAGCAAAAGCTCAAAATCCCAACATCAAGATTGTTCTGACTATCTACAACCGTAACATCAAGGATTTCGAAAATTGGATCGCTACACCCGCAACCCGTGCTGAATTTGCAAACCATATGGTTGGTGCGGTAACAGCTCACAACTTCAATGGTCTCGATATCGACTTCGAGTTCCCCTCCGACCTCACGCTTAAGGACGACTTCGCAATGTTCCTTGGTGAAGTAAGAGCGCGTTTCAATGCCCTTGAGGCACAGACGGGTAAGCACTATATCCTTTCTATCGCAACACCCGCTGCAAGCTGGGCTTGTGAGAAGTATGACCTGGTTGCTTGCGCACAGTACCTCGACTACTTCAATATTATGAACTACGACCTGTACTGCGGTACAGCAGTTCCCTATACACATCATCATACTCCTCCTTATGATAACCGTGACCCCTACGGTCATGTTCCTACAGGCGGTTCCGTGCAGGGTGATATCCTTCTTTATAAGGGACTCGGTATCCCCGCTGATAAGATCGTATCCGGTATGGGTCTCTACTCCAGAGAGTGGAGCGGTGCAGCTAATATTAACCACGGTCTCTTCCAGCCTGCTTCTCTCCACGAAAGCAACCTTCATTACGACCTGCTCGTTGCGGCATATATCAACAAAAACGGCTACACGAGATATTGGGACGATGTTTCAAAGGCACCCTATCTCTTTAAACCTGAAGGCGGATCCTTCTTCTCTTACGAAGACCCTGAATCTCTTTCCTACAAATTTGAGATCATAGCCCGTGAGGGTGTTCGCGGATGTATGGTATTCGACTATGTAACCTGCGACGGTGCAGGAATATTCCCATATATCAAGGCTAATATCGGCACGGTTGCTCATGCCTGCTCGGTAGGCAGATATGATGTGACAGAGCTTAGCTGCGGTCAGGCAGGCCACGCTATCGCTTACTGCGGAACCTGCGGTAAGATGATGAACGACCAGATGGTTTATAACGAAGGTCACTATGCAACAGATTGGACAATGCACACCGAGCCTACTGCTACAAAGGCAGGTAAGCTCAAGGCCGATTGTCTCTTCTGCGGCGAGGAGATCTACCGCGAACTTGCACCTCTCGGTTACAAGGTAACCTTTGACGCAGGCGAAGGCTCAAAGATCGGTTCTACATCCTTCATTATTCAGAAGGGTCAGACCTATGCAGAGGTTGTAGGAGAAAATCCTCAGGCAACACTTGAAGGCACAGAGCTTGCAGGCTGGTACTACGGTGACTATATGCTCAATACCTCTGATACATTTGACTTCGACTCTGATGTAACATTTGTTGCAGCTTGGGAGGACGAGGGCGAGCATACCCATCAGTACACATCCAAGATCACAAAGGCTGCTACCTGCTATGCAGAGGGTATAATGACCTATACCTGCCGTTGCGGTGACAGTTACACCGAAAAGATAGCAAAGCTTGCTCACGAGTATGTAGGCAGTGAGACAGTTGCTCCTACCTGCGGCAAGGCAGGCGAAATGACATACTCCTGTATCAACTGCGGTGATACCTATACCGAGGAGATAGCAAAGCTTGAGCATGCATTTGACGAAGGTTCAACTACCAAGTCTCCTACCTGTACCGAGGAAGGCACAAAGACATATACCTGTGCAAACTGCGGCGAAACAAAGACCGAGGCTATCGCAGCTATGGGTCACGCTTGGAAGGCATGGGAAGTAGTTATCGAAGCTACCGAGACCGAGGACGGTTTACAGCGCAGAACCTGCCGCCGCGGCTGCGGTGCAGTTGAGGAGGAGATCATTCCTGCTCTCGGCGGTGAAGTAACCGAGCTCAAGGTAACAGCTGACGGTCCTAACCTTACCGTATCCGGCATGAAGGACGTAAAGGACGTATTCATCGCTCTCGGTGATTACAACACATATGCAGACGTTAAGGCAAATGCAGTAGTTCGTCTCACTCCCGAAAAGCTTGCAGGCGCAGAAAGTTACACCTATACACTCAAGGCAGGCGGCTACTACACAGTACTTGTAAGATACAATGACGGCACACAGAAGTTCCTCTACCAGCAGGTAGATGTGACCGAGCCTACCTTTGCAGCAGACGGCTTACAGCTTACTGTAGGTAACCTTGCAGATGTTAAGGTAATCAGAACTGCATACGGCACATATAAGACCGTATCCGAGATCAAGAAGGCGGCAGGTGCAAGATCCTTCACCGCAAAGAATGATATCAAGGGTGCAGAGTCTTACATGATCCAGTACAGACAGTCTGGTACAGTAACTGTAGCAGTTCAGTATAATGACGGCTACACCAAGATCTATACCTACGAGGTAGAGCAGAAGGTTCCTACCTTTGTACAGTCTAACAATGTAGTAACCATCGGCAATATCGATGATCTCTATATCGTAAGATATGCTATGGGTGAATACAAGACCTCTGCTGAGATCAAGAGAGCTCCCGGCTCCGTGGCACTTAAGGCGTCTGCCGCTGTTGACGGCGTTATCACAGTAAAGAACCTCAAGGCAGGTACATATACATTCTGTGTACAGTATAACGACGAAAGCTATAACTACTATGTAATTACTGTAGAATAAAATCAAATCAAA
>JAZNKU010000468.1:0-3506 GCA_045578685.1 Eubacteriales bacterium | reverse complement strand
CACCGACGAAAAGGGAAATGCGGTAACCGACGAGAAGGGTAACAAGGTTACTCAGAAGGTAACCGTTAAGTCCACCACCAAGAAGGCTGCTACAGGTACCACCACAGGCGGCA
The DNA here is from genome assembly GCA_045578685.1 of Eubacteriales bacterium. Taxonomy (GTDB): domain Bacteria; phylum Bacillota; class Clostridia; order Oscillospirales; family CAG-272; genus RGIG7300. Next base: position 3,393 of record JAZNKU010000468.1, on the reverse strand, counting down.
ATGCGGCACAGACTCTTGATATCGGCGTGGCTATGGCTATGGGTGCTCTCATGGTATCCGGTATAGGCTTTGTTGCAACAAAGAAGAGAAGATAATTAAATTAATAAGGGGAGTAATATGCTCCCCTTTAGTTATAGGAGAAAGTAATGAAAAAACTGTTTTCTGTATTATTATGTATATCGATGCTCTGCGGTATGCTCATACCCATAGCGGCAGAGGAAGAGGATTTTGTGGCAGGCATCGGAGAGATCGAGTGTCCCTACGGTACACCTACTCTTGACGGTGTTGTTGACAGCTCCGAGGGTTGGAGCACTGTTCAGCCTATCAATAAGGAAAACACCGACGGCGGCTGGGGTGCACTCCCCGTTGAGGTGGAGGGCAGCCTGTGGCGAGCATACGACGATAAGAACATCTATATCGCAGCTGAGATCATCCTCCCTGAGATAAGCCTCAGTGAGGGTGAGGACTGGATTGACGGCGATGATGTAGGAAACAAGCCGGGCTGGGACGGTGATGTTTTTGTATTCACCCTCGATCCCCTTGACAAGCTCCGTGATGCGGGTTTTCTTTCCGATACGTCGGTATGGTATTGCTTCGGCATCTTTGAGGGCAACCTTGTCCGCACCTACCGTACCCATGTAAACGAAGGGGAGATAAGCGATCTTGTAGCTGCCAAGGGTACGCTTACCGATAACGGCTGGCGTTTTGAAGCGGCTATCCCCTGGGAGACAGTCTGCAAGGATATAGAGGATATCTCATACGGTGATGTTACTCTGACACCGGAGGAGATAGTGGGCGGCAGCCGTGTTACCTCTGCCATGATTTACTATGACAGACGCTATGACGACGAAGCCTGCGAGCGTATAACCTATCACAGATATGTTACTATTGCCACCACCTGTATCGACGGTACTGCGGGTATAATGGCAACACCCTGGAAGATCAATGCATACGGTATGCACTTTATCCTCGGTGACAAGCCTGCCTCCGATACTACCGATTCGGATATTATCGCCGGCACAGATGTCGGCACCACCGCAGCAGAGGATACCTCTTTCGTTGAGGTCACCGACGAAAAGGGAAATGCGGTAACCGACGAGAAGGGTAACAAGGTTACTCAGAAGGTAACCGTTAAGTCCACCACCAAGAAGGCTGCTACAGGTACAACTACAAGCGGCAATGCGGCACAGACCCTTGATATCGGTGTGGCAGTTGCATTCGGTGCACTTGCAGTATCCGGTATCGGCTTTGTTGTAACTAAAAAGAGAAAATAACGAAAAAAAGCACTTCTTATGAAGTGCTTTTTTCAAACCCGTGAGTAAATCCGTTTACATCTGCCGAGGAAATATCTCCTCCGATAACCTTATTCCTGTATACGAGCAGAGTGGCTGTTACCTCGCCTTCATAATCGGGATAGTTGGTTATCTTATAGCAGTAGCGAAGGACCTCTTTGTTTCTGTATTTCGAAAGATCCAATCCTGCCTGCTTCTGTATATCGTTATAGCCGGTGTATACGCGGTCAAATTCGTCCGGTATGGTTACTGTTTCCTCTTTTATGGGTGCAGGCTCTGCTACCCATCCGAACTGTGATAAGAATTTCAGTCGGTCGTCGTTTGACTTTATATTTGCATAATTTATCTTCTCTCCCTGCGAAAAGGTCTCGGTTCCCTCTGTCTCCACCGTGGGTATAAAGCATATGAGCGTTATAAGTGCCGCAACCGACAAAATCACCGCACCGAAAAATTTAAGAGTACTTGCCCTTACCGAATATATAAACATTTTATCTCCCCCTTGTTTTATATTTATATTTGTCTGTGCTTGCATTTATACGGATAATGTGATAAAATAATATAAATTGTATTTGGAGAAGCTGTATGATATTAGAAAAATATTTGATCCCCGACGTTATTTTCAACGATATATACGAGATAACCCCCGAATTTCTTACCTCGGAGGGTATAAAGGGACTGGTGCTTGATATAGACAATACTCTCGTCACCTACGACGATCCCGTTCCTACCGAATCGGTTTCGGCATGGTTTAAGTCCATGGAGGCGGCGGGTATAAAAATGGCGTTTGTCTCCAATAACTCTGACCCCAAGCGAGTGACCGATTTCAACGCGGAGCTGGGTTATTTTGCAATGCACAAGGGTGGCAAGCCCTTTGGCAGAGGTGTACGCCGTGCAATGGCTTATATGGGTACTACCAAAGAAAATACCGCCATCATCGGAGATCAGCTTCTCACCGATATTATGGCAGGCAAGTGCGCGGGACTTAAGCGCTCCTTTGCCGTATTGCCCATCAAGGACCGTACCGAGCTTTTCTTCCGTACAAAGAGAAAAATAGAAGCTCCATACGTTAGAAAATATCATAAGATTCACGGAGATAAAAATAAAAATGAAAGATAAAGCATTATTCGGCCCCGCAGGTAACTGCGACCGCTTTTATGCCGAAGGGTATAAATACACAAAGCAGGTATTTAAGTGGTTAAGTGAGATAGGACTTGACAGCTACGAATACCAGTGCGGCAACGGTATCCGTACAAAGTTAGAAACCTTCAGAGAACTGGGTGAGGAAGCAAAAAAATATGACATTCACCTCTCCCTGCACGCACCCTATTATATCTCTCTTTCGGGAGTTGAGGAGGACAAGCGCTTAAAGAGCCTTGACTATATCAAGGCAAGCGTTGATGCGGCGACTGCCCTTGGTGCAAAGAGCGTTGTTATCCATACAGGCTCTGCTTCAAAGATATCAAGAGAAGAGGCTGTAGCCCTTGCCGCCGACACCATGGCACGTACCCTTGATATGCTGGGGGATACAGACATTCACCTTTGCCTTGAAACCATGGGCAAGAAGAATCAGTTAGGTACCCTCGATGAGGTGCTACAGCTCTGTTCGGCAGATAAAAGGTTATATCCCTGCGTTGACTTCGGTCATCTCAATGCAAGGGACGTAGGCGGTGTGTTTGTGACAGCAGACGATTACCGCAGGCTCTTTGACCGTGTTGGTGAGGCTTTAGGTGAGGAAAAGGCAAAGTATATGCATTGCCATTTTTCAAAGATCGAATACACCTCTCAGGGTGAAAAGAAGCATCTTACCTTTGAGGACACCGCCTTCGGTCCCGATTTTGAGCCCCTTTGCGAGGTTATAGCAAGAGAGGGACTCTGTCCCCGTATAATCTGCGAATCGGCAGGTACACAGGCGGACGATGCATTGGCGATGAAGAAAGCTTATGAAGCATACAGATAAGGAGTATAATATGAATACAAGACTTACAAGATTACAGGAAAAATTAAAGGATATCGCTGACGGCGTTATCGTTACCGATGAAAAAAATATAAGATACCTCTGCGGCTTTGACTATACCGACGGATATCTGGTTATAAGTACTAC
>JAZNKU010000467.1:0-3476 GCA_045578685.1 Eubacteriales bacterium | reverse complement strand
TATCGGGACAGTCGTGCTCAGGAAGAGAAAGACCTGTAACATCGTCTACGATACCGATAGTAAAGCTGTTCTTGGGCTCTGCTGCATCAAGATTTTCATATACAGCGAAGATGCTGGAGGGAGGAGTATCCTTAGAACCGAGACCGTAACGGCCGCCTACAACCTTGATACCTGTAACACCCTCGGTAGCGAGAGCTGTAACAACGTCGAGGTAGAGAGGCTCACCGAGAGAGCCGGGCTCCTTGGTTCTGTCAAGAACTGCGATCTTCTTACATGTAGCAGGGATAGCTTCAACGAGCTTCTTAGCTACGAAGGGTCTGTAAAGTCTTACCTTGATAAGACCAACCTTTTCGCCCTTTGCGAGCATATAGTCGATAACCTCTTCTGCTACGTCGCAGATAGAGCCCATAGCAACGATAACCTTTTCAGCGTCAGCAGCACCGTAGTAGTTAAAGAGCTTATAGTCTGTACCAAGCTTAGCGTTAACCTTGTCCATGTATTCCTCAACGATTGCGGGGAATGCATCGTAGTACTGGTTACAAGCCTCTCTGTGCTGGAAGAAGATATCGCCGTTTTCTGCGGAACCGCGCAGAACAGGATGCTCGGGGTTGAGAGATCTCTTTCTGAATGCAGCGATTGCATCCTTGTCAACCATCTCTTCAAGGTCTGCGTAGTCCCAAGCCTCGATCTTCTGGATCTCGTGGGATGTACGGAAGCCGTCAAAGAAGTTAAGAACGGGAACACGACCCTTGATGGTAGAAAGATGTGCAACAGCACCGAGGTCCATAACCTCCTGAGGGTTGGAACAAGCTGTCATTGCAAAGCCTGTCTGACGGCAAGCGTAAACGTCGGAGTGGTCACCGAAGATGTTGAGCGCGTGAGAAGCTACGCAACGAGCGGAAACGTGGATAACACAAGGAAGAAGCTCACCTGCGATCTTGTACATATTGGGGATCATCAGAAGAAGACCCTGAGAAGCGGTGAAGGTGGTAGTAAGAGCACCTGCTGCCAGAGAGCCGTGTACGGTACCTGCCGCACCTGCCTCGGACTGCATCTCCATAACCTTAACTTCATCACCGAAGATATTCTTGAGACCTGTAGCGGACCAAGAATCGGTCAGCTCCGCCATAACGCTGGACGGAGTGATGGGGTAAATACTTGCAACCTCAGTAAACGCGTAGCTTACGTGAGCCGCAGCGGTATTACCGTCCATGGAAATCATTTTTCTTGCCATGTTTATGCCTCCTAAAAATATATGTAAATATAAATTTCATACCACCGTTCATTATATCACCAAATATCTTCTTTGTAAATGGGTAATTGTAAACAATTCTGTCAAAAATCGTTCAATGTTTACACATTATTAATATAAATCTGTTATTATATTGTTATTATGTGAAAACGAGGATGTTTTATGGATATCATATCATGCAAACCTGCCTTTAAAAGAAAGGTCATAATCATATGGTCGGCTATACTTTTAGCCCTGCATGTCATATTTACACTTATTTCGGTATACGATGCTTATATCAGCGGAGATATTATGAAAAAGGGTATGGATACCGCACTTTCGGTGATCCTGCCCGTAGTTGCTCTTCTTCTCATATATATAAGGTTCGGGGTGCTTGTATCCGCTTATCACAGCTATGCCGAGGGTACTCTCCCCTTCACTCTTGTCGCTGTAGTATCTCTTGTGCTTACCAGAGTAAGTGAGATCATCGTATATAAAAGCACGTACACCGTCTCGCCCGTCAGCACCGGCTCTTATCTTTTCAGCTTGATTTCCTCATTTATGATAGACTTAGCCGTTGTTATTCTCCTGCTTCTCTTCTCAAGAAGCAAAAAGGAAAGACAGAGAAGCATCGTTGTCATTATACTTATCGCTTCGGCATTTCCCCTTGTTATAAGCTTATTTGAGGAAACCTGGTATCTTATCAATATCCTTATTCAGATAAAGGCTGAATACGGAAGTGCCGCCCTTACAGGTGTGGAGACCCTTTCGGCTCTGTGGTCATTCACAAGACCCGTAATAAATGGAGTAACAGGGTTTGTTATAATGTTCTTTACGCATAAGATTTTAAAATCAAACAACAAATAAAAGCAGCCGAAGCTGCTTTCAGATTGATGACAAAGTCATCAATCTGACCAGAGGCTGAGAAACGAAGTGGATATTTTGTGAAATCTTTTTCGTCGGCGTACTACGTACGACAGAGAAGGATTTCGCAAAAAGCAAGGAATGGCAAGGGAAATTCGTTGTTTCCCTTGCCATTATTCTTTCTATTTGCTTTCTTTGTTACAATGATAATTTGCCTTATTGCCTTGATACCTTGCGTTAGACCGAGTTTGTCAGTACTCTGAAAGCAGCCGAAGTTGCTTTTTTATTTGCTTATTCCTCACCGTTTGTCAGCTCATCCATGCCTATAAGCAGATCAGCGTTGCCGCCCATAACGGTAGGAAGCTTGCCGTCCCACTTGTTCCACTTTATGTACTCAACGTAGTCGGGAGATGCGGAGAGAGCCTCCTGTACAAGCTTTATGCTTTCAGCCTCTGCCTGCGCCTGAGTGATCTTCTGCTTTGCCTCCACCTCGATACGGGCAAGGTCCTGCTCTGCCTTGAGAGCCTGCTGCTGTGCTGTCTGCTTTGCTTCAACGGCGGCATTGAACTCCTCGGAAAAGTCAAAGTTTACGATGTTGAACATCTCAACGGTAATACCGTAGCTTCCTATCTTCTCGGCAAGAGCCTCTTTGATCTGATCGCCTACGCTCTGACGCTTGGTGATAAGCTCCTCTGCGGTAAACTGTGCACTTACCGCCTTGATGCTCTCCTGAATTGCGGGAACGATGATTACATTGCCGTAATCCATGCCTACATCCTGATAGAGCTTGGCAGAGGAAGAATCGTCAACATGGTAGTTTACTGCAACCACATAGGACAGTATCTGCAGGTCCTTGGAGGATGCGGTACCGTCGGTCTCGGTCTTCTGTGTACGGTTGTTCATCTGTACCACGCTCTGAACGAAGGGTATCTTGAAGTTAAGACCCTCACCCATCATCTTGTCCTCTACCGCACCGAAGGTAAGCACAACGCCTGTGTGGCCGGCTCTGACAACTGTAAAGCAGGTGCCTGCAACTATAGCTACGAGAACTATGACTGCTGCGATGATGATAATGTTTCTTACTGTTTTGTTCATTTCTTTTCTCCTTAAATAAAATTTTTTTCAAGCTTGAATATATTTGGGGTAGTTATCAAAAAAACTCATACACCTAAGGTGTATGAGTCTTGTTACTTAATGGACACACCGAGGAGCTCTGTGCTGTACTGCTTTTCGCTCCCGTTCTGACGATGCGGCCCGTATATAATACGGAACTACTCCCTCATATTGTTATCAATATATCATATATTTTTGATTTTCTCAAGAGGGGGAAATGAAAGTGCGGAGTGCGGAATGCGGAATGCGGAATTATGGATGATTTTCT
>JAZNKU010000466.1:0-5341 GCA_045578685.1 Eubacteriales bacterium | reverse complement strand
ATACGGTCTTGAGAATCCACTTATCACTGACACCCTCAAGCTTCTCACGGAGTCTCTTAACATGCACGTCAACGGTACGGCTGTCACCGAGGTAATCAAAGCCCCATACCTTGTCGAGAAGCTGATCACGGGTGAATACACGGTTATAGTTGGATGCAAGGAAGTAAAGAAGCTCAAGTTCCTTGGGGGGGATGTCAACGCTCTTACCGTTAAGCTTAAGCTCGTACTTTTCAAGGCTGATCTCGATATTGTCAAACTTGATAACCTCATCATCGTTCTGATCATCACGCGCAGCGTAACGACGAAGCACAGCCTTAACGCGGGCGGAAAGCTCCTTCATATCGAAGGGCTTAACAACGAAGTCGTCTGCACCGAGCTCAAGACCGAGAACCTTATCAAAGGAATCGTCCTTTGCACTTACAAATATGATAGGCTTGTTGGCAGAGATCTCTCTGATCTCACGGCATACCTGGAAGCCGTCCTTATTAGGCATCATGATATCAAGAAGTACAAGATCAGGCTCGTAGAGTTTGAAGTATGATACACCCTCTGCTCCGTCACAGGCGGTCTTTACATCATAGCCCTCGTTTTCGAAATATGCACGCAAAAGCTCGCATATATTCATCTCATCATCTATTACTAAAAGCTTTGTTCCCATAGGTAACACCTCCAACGAATTGTCATTATTAACACTTGTCCTATTTATTAATTAATTATAGCATATTTACACAAGAAATGATGAACAAATTGTGAATTTTAAAGATTTGTTCATTATTTTTCGCGAATATGTTAAGTATTTTGCTTGAAATGACATGTTTTTTATTGTATAATAGGGCAGATAATTATGTTTTTAGGAGATAAATAATGAAACTTGGTATCGTAGGATTACCTAATGTAGGTAAAAGTACACTTTTTAACGCTATAACAAATGCGGGTGCTGAGGCACAAAACTACCCCTTCTGTACCATCGATCCCAATGTTGGCGTGGTGACCGTACCCGATGCAAGACTTGATGTTCTTGCAGAAATGTACAATCCCGAAAAGTACACACCGGCAATAGTTGAGTTCGTTGACATCGCCGGTCTTGTAAAGGGTGCGTCAAAGGGTGAAGGTCTGGGAAACAAGTTCCTTGCCAACATCCGTGAGGTTGATGCTATCGTACATGTAGTACGCTGCTTTGAAAATACCAATATAGTTCACGTTGACGGCTCTATCGATCCTATCCGTGATATGGAAACAATAAATCTTGAGCTTATCTTTGCGGATATGGAAACTCTTACCCGCCGTATGGACAAGACCCGCAAGGACATGAAGAGCGACAAGAAGCTTGCTTCTAACCTCGAGCTTTTCGAGAGAGTTTACAAGTCCCTTGAGGAGGGTGTTACCGCAAGAAGCCTCGAGTATACAGAGGATGAGGCTGTCATCATGGAGGATGTGAGACTCCTTACCTACAAGCCGGTTATCTATGTTGCAAATGTAAGTGAGGACGAGGTATCCGATTCCTCCGACAATCCCTACGTAGCAAAGCTCCGTGAGGCTGTAAAGGACGAGGGTGCACAGGTAGTTCCGATCTGCGCTAACATCGAGAGCGAGATCGCACAGCTTGACGATGAGGAAAAAGAAATGTTCCTCTCTGACCTGGGCATCGAGGAAAGCGGTCTTAACCGTCTCGTTAAAGCAAGCTATACACTTCTCGGTCTCATAAGCTATCTGACTGCAGGACCCAAGGAGGTTCGTGCATGGACTATCACCAACGGCACCAAGGCACCTCAGGCTGCAGGCAAGATCCATACCGACTTTGAGCGCGGCTTTATCCGTGCAGAGGTAATCGCATACGACGACCTTATAGCCTGCGGTAACATGAACACCGCAAAGGAAAAGGGTCTTATCCGAAGCGAGGGCAAGGAATACGTCATCAAGGACGGCGACGTAGTTCTCTTCAGATTCAATGTTTAAGCGGGAGGAACTGCTCGTCCCCGTTTGGGACACCGATACAATGTATGCTGAGTCCCTTACCTTTGTGGACGGAATGTCACTTCTTATGTATGAGCCCGAGAAAATAGTCTCTCTGTATGATTCTCACCTTAAGACCGAATACAAGCTTGGTGTCGACTTCACCGTCACCGGCAGAGATATCACGCTGACCGAGGCAAGTCCTATATTCAGCTTTTCAAGTGACGAGCTATACCCCGCTGAGCCTATCCCCGGACATACCTTCCCTATGGGAGACAGAAACATACTCTTCTACGAGGAGCATTTCTACCACGACAGACAGTATGCCATCACATATAAAATAAAGGAAAACTGTTGGAACGGTCACAGACCCGTATCTGCAAGGCCCTATCTCCCCCGTACCTTTAAAAAGCTTGATAAGGGTGAACCCCTCAGCATCACTCTTTTCGGTGACAGTATTTCTGTGGGTGCAAATGCCAGCGGATTTACCGGAGCCGAGCCTTATCTGCCTCCCTATGCCAATCTGTTTGTAGAATGGCTTGAGGCTCACTACGGCTCCAAGATAGATTTTCACAATCCTTCGGTGGGCGGCAAGGATTCGCAGTGGGGCGTTGATACCGTTGAGGAAAACGTAAACTTCAGACAAAACGATCTTGTTATCGTAGCTCTTGGAGGAAACGATTCTCCCACACCTCCTGAAAAGCTTGTGGAAAATTTCAGAGCTATAATCGGTGCAATAAGAGCAAAATACCCCGAAACCGAGTTTGTTGTGACCGCTACATCATATGCAAACGAGCTTCTTAAGGGCAGTTTCTGCGGTAACCAGATGATATTCAGCCCCTATATGGATGCTCTGGTAGAGAGTGGTGTTGCAAAGGCTGATATGACCTCTATGCAGATGGAGCTGTTAAACCACAAGAGATATATAGACATCACCGGAAATAACATTAACCATCCCAACGACTTCTTTCACCGCATGCACGCACAGTATTATATTGAAATGTTTAAATAGGACTTGTTGTTTTAACAAGTCCTGACTTATATAGGATAACAGAAATGAATACTCACGACAGTATAATGATACCCGTATTTATCACCGATAACGACGGTATCATAATATATAAAAACCGTGCCGCAAGGAAATGTATCCCCTCCCCTCGCAATAAGGCTAATATAAACAACTATCTTGCCGCAAGGATGAGCAAGTACCGTGTGCAAAAGGGTTCTCTGCGTATAGAATTTATCAGAAACAGCGAAACAGCCTTCAACAGAGCCTTAGTGTTTCCTATAAGCGATACCGAGGAAATGTGGTGCTTTATTCCCGAACTTCTTATTTCCGAGCCGGAGGATCTGTACAGATTCGCAGACAGTATAGACCCAAACACATTAAGCTCACTCTTTTTCGAGATCTCCGAGGAAACCGAGGTTAAAGATAGGTTCCTGTTTTCCAGATATCAGAGGGTGTATACCGATATTTTATCCGCATTAAAAAAGCTGAACACCGAAAACAGAATATATCATTTTTCTGCTTCCGATGTGCTTGCTTCTCTTAAGAAAAAGACTGCCGAGCTTGCTTCTGCCTACGGATTGCGTATGACATTTGACATAGGTATGGTGCAGCTTTTGGAACCGTATAGACTTAAATTTGAAACATTTGCTTCGCTATACATACAACTGTTGACGCTGGCTCTTCGTCTTACGGATACCACAGGCTGTGCACTTACTGCATTTCCGTCAAAGGAGCATCTTATTCTCACGGTGACATCAGCTCTTCCGAGGGAAACTGATTTTCTGCCTCCGGTCATAACAGCACAGACTCTATGCCGTGTTTATCCCGAACAGGCATCCAACATACTTCTGCTTGAAGCATCTGCGAAGCTTCACGGCTATAATCTGAATTTTTCGGTCATAGACAAGCGCCTTGCCATGAGCCTGTCCGTACCTATGGAAATCCGTACCGCCATGCTGCATCAGGAGCCTGCAAAAATCATCGTTCAGAACCGTTTCGAACGTCTGGAAAAACGTTTTTACGAGTACATGGAAGCGATGTTTATTCAGCTATAATAATAAAAGAGATGCTCTGACGAGCATCTCTTTTATTGTTATGTAATGTTACTTCTTTTTTTAGTACATATGATAATAACGATTATCGCCGTGCTTGAAAGAAGCATAATTCCCCAGAATATGATTCCGTTATCTCCCGTCATAGGGGACTTGGATGGAGGGGTGGAAACTGCATCGTCCTGCTTTACCGTTGTGGTGTCATTGGCGGGCTTATCGGCTTCGGAGGTATCCTTTTCTGATACGGTAGGCATATAGGTGTTGATAAAGGTAAGCTTGGCTTCTCTGCCACTTTTACCGTCAGCTGTGATGCTTGCCTTGACATTACCCATAAGGTCATCCTCTATCTTGACTGTGAGCTTGTACTCTTTATCCGAGTATGCCATATTGGATATAGGAGAATCGGGTATTATCTGCTTTACGGTATAGTCTATGCTGTTTCCGATATCGGATGCAGAATAGCTCAGGGTGATCACAGATTCGCCGTTTATATCGCTTACGGGGAAGGTCTGAACGAGAACTCCGTTCTGATAAAGACCGTAGAGATATCCCTCAAGGGACAGCTCTGTGTTACCCTCTGTAACGGTATCGACTACGATCGATACCGCGTCGTTACCGCTTGCTTTATAGTCAGAAAAATAGCTTGTATGAAGCTGCCACTTATTATTGTTCCTTGCGACGATACCGCCGTTAAATCCGACAATACTGCTTATCTCGTAGCTTCCGTCCCAGTTTTTGTCGGTGACAACGACCTCAAACCAACGGGATACCTTATCATATCCGATGCCGTTGGTCTCCTCGGGAAGCACGGGCATTACACGGTATGAATACACTCCCTCGGTCTTGAAGCTCTCGCCCGTAATAAAGCTTGTGAAATCAAAGTCGGGTTTTGCCTTGGTAGCTGTAAGCTCTGCCATATCGACCCAAACATTCCCGTCGAAACGCTGAAGTCGGTATCTGAACTCATCCCCCGAAAGAAGCTCTCTGCCTGTAAGCTCTATATCACCCGTAAGGGTCACATTGGACATCCCGATCGCTTTTGGCGAATAGGTGTTGACAAAGCTTACCGGATATATTCCTGCCTCTGCTACGGTAATCATAACCACATCGTCACTCTTATCCGAGGTGAAGCCCGCGGGGAGATCCTTCTCGGTTACGGTTATATCTGTACCTATGGGAATATCCCTGATGATCTTGCTTTCGCCGTGATGCAGTGTCACGGTATCGGAATTTTCACCGTAGCTGACATCAAAGGTAAATCCGTGATAGGCAGCATCTGCATCACCGCCAAGAGGATGGATGACATCACAGTTCAATACAAGCACAG
>JAZNKU010000465.1:0-4206 GCA_045578685.1 Eubacteriales bacterium | reverse complement strand
GATCAGCTTGACACCCTCGATACGGAGTACCGTAACGCGGCTGTCTGCGGGGATAGCTTCCCCGTTTTCGCTTCTTGCACTCCATACCTGTCCCTGCACCTTGACTGCACCCTTGGCTTCGAGATTATCTATTGCCTCGGTGACAACGGCGGTCTCTCCTATAAGACGGTCGGAGTTGGTGGGGACGAGCTTGGTCTTGATAAACCTCTGATATAACGGTCTGGTCACAAATATCATTATAACCGAAACCGCGATAAATATGACTATCTGCTGCCAAAGCGGAGCGTCAAGTGAGGCTGCCGCAAAAGCACCAAGCGAACCTATGGCAAACCATATACAGACAAGCTGTGGTGTTATAAGTTCAACAGCCGCAAATATTATCACCAAGGCTACCCATGCGTATACCATACTATTCACTTCCTTTATTATATATCATATACTGAACATCAATTCACCGTAATCAGGCATAGGCCACATATCAGCGGGAGTTGATTCTTCGATCTTATCCGAGGTGGCACGAAGCATCTCCATACGAACAAGAACAGTATTACAAAGATATTCTGCCTTATCATATATATCCTTATAATTGGGTATACATGACACTGCCTCTTCCAGTTTAATGGTAGAACGGTACAATTCGTCAAAGAGAAGCGATAACTGATCCTGCTCGGTAAGTGTACCGATACATACTCTGACCCCTGCATTCTTCTGGATAGCAAGGGAGTTTGAAAGCTCTGTAACATAACGGTTGACCGCAGGAATAATATCCTTCTTAGCTATGTCAAGCATAGTCGCCGCTTCGATCTCTACCGTGCTGCAGTAGCCCTCAAGCTGTATCTCGTATCTGGAGTGAAGCTCCTTCTCGGTAAATACAGAGTGCCTTGAGAACACACCAACGCTCTTCTCTGAAAGCTGTGCGGGGAGTGCGTCAACGGTAGTTGCGAGATTGGAAAGTCCACGGTTCTTGGCTTCTGCCTTCCACTCGTCAGAATAACCGTCGCCGTTAAATATGATACGCTTATGCTCGCGTATGGTACGACGAATAAGCTTGTTGAGAGTTTTGTTGATGTCCTCGCTTTCTTCAAGCTTCTGTGCAAAGTCTGCAAGAACATCCGCAACGATGGTGTTGAGCACTGTAGAAGGACCTGCTACAGATAACGCACTGCCCGGCATACGGAACTCAAACTTGTTACCGGTAAAGGCAAAGGGTGAGGTTCTGTTACGGTCGGTTGCATCCTTCGGGAAATGAGGCAGAACGTCAACACCTATCTCCATTTCGGTCTTGTGATTGCCTGTATACTCCTCGCCTGTCTCCATAGCCGATAGTATCTCGGTAAGCTCGTCGCCCAAGAACATGGAAATGATAGCGGGAGGTGCTTCACTTGCTCCCAGACGGTGATCGTTGCCTGCGGAAGCTATAGAAGCACGAAGAATATCCTGATATTCATCTACTGCACGGATCACCGCAGACAGGAACAGTAAAAACTGTGCATTTTCCTGAGGGGATTTGCCGGGCTCAAAGAGATTCTGTCCCTTATCGGTGGAAAGAGACCAGTTAATATGCTTACCGGAGCCGTTTACCCCTGCAAAGGGCTTCTCGTGAAGCAGGCAGACAAGACCGTGCTGCTCTGCTACACGCTTCATGGTCTCCATGGTTATCTGGTTGTGGTCTGCCGCCGTGTTGAGGGTGGTAAATATGGGAGCAAGTTCATGCTGAGCGGGAGCCGCCTCGTTATGCTTGGTCTTGGCAAGAACGCCTAATTTCCAGAGCTCAAGGTCAAGATCATGCATAAACGCGGATATACGGGGCTTGATAGCACCGTAATAGTGGTGCTCCACATCCTGACCCTTGGGCGGCTTGGCGCCGAAAAGAGTTCTGCCGCAGTAGATAAGGTCTTTACGCTTATTAAAAAGCTGCTTATCCACCAAGAAATACTCCTGCTCGGGCCCCACGGTAGGTATTACACGCTTGACCTCTTCATTGCCTAAGGCACGAAGAACTCGCTTTGCCTCCTTTGCTACAGATTCGATAGAACGAAGCAAAGGGGTCTTCATATCAAGGGCTTCTCCGCCCCAAGAGCAGAATACCGTGGGGATACAGAGAGATCTGTCCTTAATAAAAGCGTAGGAGGTAGGGTCCCAGGCGGTATAACCGCGTGCCTCAAAGGTGGCACGAAGTCCGCCTGAGGGAAAGCTGGAGGCATCCGACTCACCTTTGATGAGCTCCTTGCCGGAAAACTCCATGATAACCTTACCGTCCTTCTGAGGGGAGATAAAGCTGTCGTGCTTTTCGGCGGTGATGCCCGTCATAGGCTGGAACCAATGTGTAAAGTGGGTAGCTCCCTTCTCTACCGCCCAATCTCTCATAGCCGCCGCCACGGAGTTGGCAACGGTTATGTCAAGGGGCTTGCCGCGCTCTATGGTGCGGTGAAGGGATTTATATATCTCGGGGGAAAGTCGCTCTCTCATCACCTCGTCGCCAAAGACGTGGTCGCCGAATATTTCGGGAATATTTGTCATATATTTTTCCTTATTAAATTAATGTCATTTTTCCGTCTTCATCCTTAAGGTGAAGCTTTACATTTTCGCCTGCTATATTGAAGCTGCACTCGATCTCGCCAAAGATACCGTCAACGGGGTTGATGGTATAGGAGTTAAATCCGTCCTCTGTCTTGAATCCGAGTATATACTTAAATGCGATCTCAAGAGGACAGCCTGTCCAGGCGTGGTTGCGGGTGCCGAGGATGAAGAAGTCCTCCCAGAGGGTGCTGTTTTCGTTGACTGCAAGATTATAGTATCTTGACATCATACGGTTGTATGCATCCTTGATATATCCCATATCACAAAGTGCCTTAAGTACAAATCTCTCCATATAGGGAGTGGAGTTGAATACTGTAAGAAGAACCTTACGGATAGCGGGATATCTTTCCTCAGGGCAGATGCCGGAGAGCATTGCAATAGCGTTTGCTCTGTCGTCAACAAAGTTACCCGAAGCGTAGTGGTCGTTTTTCCAGAAGTATTTTTCTACATTTGCGGAGATAGTATCTATTCTTTCCTGTAAGAAGGAATCAAATTCGTGATTTCCGCAGATCTCAGCCATCTCAAGTGCATACTTACATGCGGAAACATAGAGGCAGTTTTCAAGCACATCCTCGTCAACGTTCCAGAGGTGGTCAAACCATCTCCAGTTTCCTTCTCTGGGAACAAGAAGTCCTCTGTCGTCATAGCTCCAAAGCTTGAGGTAATTAACTACCGGCTCAAGTGCCATTGCGGGCATCTCGGCATCAAGGGAGTAGCTGTAATACTCGCCTAAGAGACCGAACTTGGAGATAGCAACAAGGCTCTGGCTGGGAAGCTCGGAGAAGTGATGTCCGGGAACATTTCCTACAAGCACATCACCCTTACGGAGATTGATAAAATCGGAAATAGATTTCTTGAGAAGCTTCTTAGCATCATCGTCAAATACGAAGAATACCTGAGGAGCCTGCACGGATACATCACCGATCCACTGACCTCTCTCTCTGTCGGGACAGTCCATAAAGTTATTGCGCATGCATACGTACAGGGTTCGGATAGACTTCTCAACGAGAGCGTTGAAGATCTCGTTGTCGGTCTTGAAGTTACCGATACGCTTGGTATCATAGCCGCTTTCCTGATATGCAAGCTTTTTGATCTTTACTGTTTCGGGACAGGTAACGATCATCTTTTCACCGTAGAGGTACATGGGACACCAGAACTCGTTCTTGCCCTCCTTACAGATATACTCTATACGGTGACCGTTATAGTTATGGAACTCGTCACCGGGTCCGCCGTTTACATTGTAACGGTCGGAACGGATGTCGATGATCTCGCCGCCCTCTGCTTCTACCTCAAAGATAGCGGAGAAGCACATAGCGTAAGGAAGTGTGGCTACAACACCAGTATCGGTCTCGGTGTAGTCAGCCTTCTCTTCATCATAGAGCTTAATGAGAGGGAGAGGAGAAAGAACGCAGTTGCCCCATACGTTGTTGGGATATACGCAAGCGTGCTCAAACTCTATCTCGGGAAAATCAGGATCGGTAAAATCGCCAAAGTCGAGGTGAGCGTCAAAGCCGATGTTATAACCGCCGAAAAGGTATGCGGGATAGGGCTCTCCGGTTTTTACATATGCAGGGTGGGTTGCAACAAGGAAGCTCTCATCCGAATAAAGCTCAAGAGCGTCACAGG
>JAZNKU010000464.1:0-5012 GCA_045578685.1 Eubacteriales bacterium | reverse complement strand
GGTTGAGCACATCGAGTACCGTGACTGTGGCATTTTCAACAATCCCGGTTACGTTACCTCTGAGTTCAAGCACGTAAAGACCATCAAGCTCAACAAGAGCGCTTACGGTCTCGGCGGTACCAGCACGCAGACGTCTCTTTGCACTGGCATGCTCTCTCTTACAACTCTCGGTCACGGCGAATTCGGCGCTGACGGAAAGTTTACTCCCATCTCGTATAAAGAGGGTGTTGTAGATATGACCGGCTTTACATACCTTCAGCCCAAGTCCGGTCAGTATGACGGCAAGGCTACCCTGTATTCCGGCGGTCTCTTCTACAAGTGTGAATCTATAGTAGATGTGATCCTCTCCAAGAGCATGACCTATACAGGCTCGTATACTCCCTCTGTAAACGGCGGCGGAAGCTGGGTTGCGGGCACTGAGAAGATCGAAGCGAAAAACGACCAGTTCGGCGGCGAGTATGCCGGCGTAATTTCCAAGTCCATGTTCCAGGGCGCGACCGCACTTGCGAAGATCACTGTTCCCGAGGGCGCGGAGCTTAAGTATATCGAGAAGAACGCTCTTAACGGCGCTGCCATTCGTTGTATTGACGTTAAGGGTACCGTATCCCCTAACCTTGTAATTGAGACAGGTGCGTTCGGTAACGTCCCCGACGGTTGCATTATCCGCTGCGCCAGAGCAGAGGACATTGCGGTTGTAAATAAGGCTTTGGCCGACGCAGGCTTTACCAACGTAAAGGCTACAGATATGAGCGTTGAGCCTCTTCCTATTCCGAAGCTTACAAAGATTCCAACAGCTCCCAAGTGGGTTGAATTTAATCCCGATACAGCCGGCGCAACTGCTTACGGCTCCATGAAGGCAACTTATACAGACAACTGGTGGGCATATTTCCAGGACACAAAGACCTTGAAGTTCTACGCAAAGAAGGCCTCGTATTATAACGAGGTGGGCGGCCCCGGTCAGTGCGAGGACGGCGCAGGCTGGTCCGCATACAAGACCGAGATCGAGCACGTTGTTATCGGCCCCTCTATCCATAAGCTGACCGCTACGTGCTTTACCGGCATGACAAATCTCAAGGATATTGAGATGACGTCCGATATCACTCAGGCATCCGGTGCATTTGAAGACGTTCCTAACCTTACTACCATCTTCGTTACGGGTATGGAAAAGGTTGAGGGACAGGCGATGCTCGCGGTGGCAAAGTCCAACTTCAAGCTCAATTTCTCCGGTTCTGCCGTTCAGTCTATCCACATGGGCAGCACCGCTTGGGCATACATCGGCAACATTACAGCAGGTCCCAAGACCTCCACACTTTATTTCGATGCTCCCTCCGAGCAGATCATATCCTTCTGTAAGGAAAACTTCCTGAATATAAGAGACTCCTCCGAAAAGTCCTACGGTGAGTGGTACGTTGAGGTTCCCGAGGGTCTTCCCTTCTGCGGTCCCACAGCGGTATTTGATTTCGACGAGGAAACGGGCACGCTTTCCATTCTCGGTAAGGGTACCGTATCCGACGTTGCTAACTACTGGGGCGGCGGATCCAAGACACAGCACTGGTTCTCTATCAGAGACAATATCAAGCACGTAATCGTCGGTGATCATATCACGGCTATCGGTAAGTACGCGTTCACAGAGTGCAAGAACATTGAGACCGTTGAGCTTCCCGCAGTGGAAGGCCTCGTAATTCTCAACGCTGCGTTCGAGGACTGCTACAACCTCAAGTCCATTTACATCAGAGGCAACCAGCCCATCGAGGGTACCGTTGACCTTACAACTATCGACGAGCTCGAGTCCTATACCTTCTCCGATTGCTTCCTTATCGCGAATGTGGTTATTAGCGAGAAGGTTGAAAAGATCGGTAGCTCTGTATTCGACAACTGTGTAAACCTCCAGAACGTCTACGGCGTTCCCGGCTCTTACGCAGAGGAGTATGCAACAAAGAATGGATTCACATTCTTTGACAAGGCTGCAAATACACCTCAGCCCATCACCTGCACACCTCCCTCCGACGAGACAACAGCTCCCGAGACAACAGCTCCCGATACAACTCCCGACACAACTCCCGATACAACTCCCGATACAACTCCCGATACAACTCCCGACACAACTCCTGTTGGTGGTGACGACGATCAGACAACCGATGAGGGCGGAAACTCTATGCTTCCTGTTATCATCATCGTTGCAGCGGTAGTAGTTGTTGCGGTTGCTGTAGTAGTTGTTATCATCGCGAAGAAGAAAGGCGCAAAGGCTGAGTAATTCTTTGAGTTAAAAAATCAAGGTGCGAGACCGCGGTCTCGCACCTTTTTCTATTGATTTGAGAGGGCAAAAGTGACTGTTACACTATTTTTAAATAACTCCTTTGAGTGTTTGCACAAAATAAAAACCTTTGATTTGTATAAAATTTACAATTTATTCTCAAAGCCTCTCAAACGCCAATTTTTGCCTTGACAAACCCCCCTTAAAATGTTAGAATAAACTAACGGAATTACCCCTAATTCTGTGAAAAATCCAAAACGAAAGGGATAAAACTCATGAAAACAAACTTTAAGAAGATCGCGGTGATTTTCGGTCTGGTTGTTGTAATGGTTGCTGCTCTGGCGCTCGTTGTAGCTGCTGAGAAGGCCGACTTTACTCCTCCTGCTGAATTCTCCGACATCACACCCGCTAACGGCTGGGTACAGGTCGGTACAAAGACCGCAGCCGAAGCTGTTGACGAGGACGGAAACGACGTTGCGTTGTACTACGTCAACGGCGCTAACGCATACCTCAACAAGGCAACTAAGACCCTTGTATACGTAGGCAATACTTCTCTTACAGGTAACTACGGCGACTGGCTCATAAGAGATGCTTCAAATTCGAACAAGCCCGGTCAGAGATATTATCTGGTTTATTGGGGTTCTCTTAACTCCGAACAGGTTGAGCACATCGAGTTCCGTAACTGCACTGCGTTCAACAACGGCGGTTACGTTCTCTGCACGTTCAAGCACGTAAAGACTGTTAAGCTTGCTACTTCTGCAAACGGCACCAACGGTACAAAGTCCGATACAGGTGCATTTAACAGCATGGTTTCTCTTGAAACCCTGGGTCACGGCACTTGGGATGAAACAGGTAAGTTCACTCCCGTATCCTACACCGAGGGCGTCGTTGATATGACCGGATTTACATATCTGAAGCCCATGACAGGTAACGGTGACTCCAAGGCTGCTCTTTACGCAGGTTCCATGTTCTTGAACTGTGAATCCATCAAGGAAGTAATTATGCCTAAGACATTCGGTTACTCCGGCACCTACACACCCGCAGTTGATGAGGGTGGCAAGTGGGTAAAGGGCCCCGCAGCAATCGAGGCAAAGGACGATGAGTTCGGCGGCGAATATGCAGGCGTTTTCTCTAAGAATATGTTTAAGAACGCTTCTATGCTTGCAAAGATCACTCTTCCCGAGGGCGTTGAGCTCAAGGCATTCGAGAAGGATGCTCTTAACGGTTGTTCTATTCTTCGTTGCATTGACGTTAAGGGTACGGTATCTTCTTCCCTTAAGATCGAGTCCGGCGCATTCAACGGCATTGCAGGCGGATGTATTATTCGTTGCGCAAGAGCTGAGGACGTTGCGCTTGTTAACCAGCTCCTTGCAGATAACAACATCACAAACGTTAAGGCAACCGACATGAGCGTTGAGCCTACTCCCGCTCCTAAGGTAACAAAGCTTCCCGCAGCTCCTTCTTGGGTAGAGATTGATCCCGCCGCTCTCGGCGCAACCGCTTACGGCTCCATGAAGAGCACTTATACAGATAACTGGTGGGCATACTTCCAGGATACAAAGACCCTGAAGTTCTATGCAAAGAAGAACTCCGGCTACAACGAGGTTGGTAGCCTTGGTCAGTGTGAGGACGGCGCAGGCTGGACTGCATACAAGGAAGAGATCGAGCACGTTGTTATCGGTCCCGCTATCCATAAGCTCACAGCAAGCTTCGCTCTCGGTATGATAAACCTTCAGGATATCGAGATGACTACGAACATTTCTCAGGCAGCAGGTGCCTTCGAGGATAACCTTAAGCTTACAACCATCTTCCTCACAGGTATGGAAAAGGTTGAAGGTCAGGCTATGCTTGCGTGCGCTAAGACCAACTTCAAGCTCAACCTTTCCGGTACAGCTATCAAGTCTATTCACATGGGTAGCTCCGCATGGGCTTACATCGGCAACATCGTTGCAGGTCCTAAGACCTCTACTCTCATTTTCGATGCTCCCTCCGAAGCGGTCATCGCTTACTGCCAGGAGAACTATCTGAACCTCAGAGACTCCAATGACAAGAGCTACGGTGAGTGGTACGTTGAAGTTCCCGAAGGCCTCCCCTTCTGCGGCGATACGGCAGTATTTGATTTCGACGAGGCAACGGGTACACTCTACATCAAGGGTAAGGGAACTATCTCCGACGTTGCTAACTACTGGGGCGGCGGTTCCAAGAACCAGCACTGGTTCTCTATCAGAGACAACATCAAGCACGTAGTCGTAGGTGATTACATCACAGCTATCGGTAAGTACGCATTCACAGAGTGCAAGAACATTGAGACTATCGAGCTTCCCGCAAAGGACGGCTTCGTAATCCTCAACGCTGCATTCGAGGATTGCTACAACCTCAAGTCTGTATACATCAGAGGCAACCAGCCTATCGAGGGTACCGCTGACGTATCTATTCTCCACGAGTTTGAATCCTATATGTTCGCTGACTGCTTCCTTATCGCTAACGTAGTTATTAACGAGAACGTAAAGAAGATCGGCGTATCCGTATTTGATAACTGTGTAAATCTGCAGAACGTTTACGGTGTTCCCGGTTCTTATGCAGAGGAGTATGCGACAAAGAATGAGTTCACATTCTTCGACAAGTCCGCAAACACACCTCAGCCTATCACCTGCACACCTCCCGCAGAGGAGACAACAGCTCCTGAGACAACAGCTCCCGAGACAACAGCTCCCGAGACAACAACTCCCGACACAACTCCCGACACAACTCCCGATAC
>JAZNKU010000463.1:0-2892 GCA_045578685.1 Eubacteriales bacterium | reverse complement strand
ACACCCAATGAGTTCAAGCGACTTTAGGAGCGCTGAAGGAATTGTTGGTGTCAACGAGATCTACGGACCCTTTTCACGGAAACCGGTTGGGGTTCCCCGAAACGAGCTTGCCGAGTTTTGGGGGTTCCAAACCCCCACTTCCTTTTTCGAAGCCTGACAGCGTGTCGATAGGTTTATCGACACGCTTAAAGCAGTGACCGAAGTCACTGCTTTAATATATTCATTATGGTGCTGAATGCTTCCATTAGTTTTTGCCTGTCAACCTCACCTAATGCCGCTATCTTTTTTCCGACGCTTGATGAGGCAGAGGACATAAATGTTTCAATATAAGTCTTGCCCTTGTCGGTGAGATAGAGAAGGTAGATCCTTGCATCATTTTCTGCTTCTTCCCGGCAAATATATCCCTCTTTTTCATAGTCCTTTATTATTCTGCTGATGTAACTTTTGCTGATATGTAATCTTTTTGATACTGATGCAGCCGTACAACCGTGGTTTTTATAAATATCATACAAGATCCTCTGTATGGTATCGGAACAGCCGGTATCAAAGTATCCGGTTTCCATCAGTCCGAACAATGCCGGAGAAAAATCACGGAACAACTTATCTGAGTCTCTGTCCATAACAACCTCACAAACCGTTATTTTATGACTTGATTATATCAAAATCGGAATATAAAGTCAATGGGCGTTAGACAAGTCGTTCACAAAGTGAACGATCTGTTGGGAACTCTTATATATGGAGAAAGTTCACAAATGAACGATCTGCTACGGAGGTAAACAAGCAGGAAAGGTTCACAAAGTGAACTCGCTGAGGCTTACACATAAAGATAGTTTTCAAAGTGAACGATCTGTCGTAGAGACTTACACAAAGAGATGGTTCTCAAAGTGAACGGCCTGCCGTAGATGCATTATATATAGAGATAGTTCACAAAGTGAACGGCCTGCCGTAGATGCATTATATATAGAGAAAGTTCACAAAGTGAACGATCTGAAATAGAGAAATATATATATATGGATTGCAAAGAGAATGATCTGCTACAGAGGTAAACAAACAGGAAAGGTTCACAAAGTGAACGATCAGGCGGAACGTGTTTGTAAAGAGAATGTTCTTTGGTATAGGTATACAAATAGAGATAGTTCGCAAAGTGAACGATCTGAAATAGAGAAATATATATAGATGGTTCACAAAGTGAACGATTTTAAATGCAAAAAAACAACCTGAATCATTCCAGATTGCTGCTTCAAGATGATTTCAGGTTGTTTTTTGATTTTACCTATCATTTCGGTCTGCTCTTAAATAACAGTGCTGCCAGGTATCCGAAGATAATTGCGGCGGCGATTCCTGCTGCCGTGGCGGTAAGTCCTCCGGTGAGAGCGCCGAGGAGTCCGTATTGTCTTACTCCTTCCTCGATCCCCTTGGCTATAGAGTATCCAAATCCTGTTAAGGGTACTGTTGCTCCGCAGCCGGCGAATTTTACTATAGGCTCGTACACTCTTACGGTGGTGAGTATTACTCCTGCCACTACGTAACCCACAAGGATGCGGGCGGGGGTGAGCTTTGTGCGGTCGATGAGTATCTGGGCGATGACGCAGAACAGTCCTCCTACCCAGAAGGCGTTAAAGTATTCCATGTGGTTCTCCTATATTTAACTATTAACTATTAACTATTCTCTATTATCTATTCACTATTCACTAAAAAACACTTCCTGCTAATAATATCTCACGTTACTTGTTTTACGGAAGATTGATGATTTTGTTATCAAATTTCATTTATTCAAGCCGTATGCAAGTGAATAGTGAATAACGAATAGTGAATAATGAATAACCGATCAGATTTCGGATTTCAAATGCACCAAATGCGCTATACCCGGGATGTTCTGCCCTTGCATTACCGCCATGGGGCTGAGCAGGGCTCCCGTTCCGAGAAAGAGAATGTCCGAGAGGATTCCTTTTTTCATCTCCTCAAGAAAGTGGGACGCCATCATTACCGCCGAGCATCCGCAGCCTGAGGCACCCGCATGCATATCCTGTTTTTCGCGGTCATAGATAAAGAGGCCGCAGTCGGTGTATACATCTCTCATATCGTAGCCTTTTTTCAGCATGAGATCTGTAACTATGCCGTGACCCTCAAAGCCTAAGTCTCCCGTGATTATCTTGTCGTAGTCCCGGGGCTTTGTTCCCGTCGCCTCAAAATATCTTGTAAGTGTGGAGATAGCCGCGGGAGCCATCGCCGCTCCCATATTGTTGGTATCGTTTATACCCATATCGGTGGAGATACCGCCCATACCGTCAACGATATAGGGGCCCTCTCCTTTGTCCGACAGGATAAATGCTCCCGCACCCGTCACCGTCCACTGAGATGTGGGAGTACGCTGGCTTCCGTACTCAAGAGGAAAACGGAACTGCCTCTCTGCCGAGCAGAAATGCGAGCTTGTGACACAGGCACAGGTGTTCATACCCGCATTTATGGCAAGGGATGCCGTGAGCATGGAGAGAGCACAGGTGGAGCAGGCTCCGTAAAGCCCGAAATAGGGAATATCAAAATCGAGCAGACCGTAGGCGGAGGAGGTGCATTGATTTATAAGATCTCCCGCAAAGATGCCGTCTATATCCTTTTCTTCTTTTTTCGCCTTTGAAAGAGCTATGGTCAGGGCTCTTTTTTGCATTTCGCCCTCGGCTTTTTCCCAGCTGTCGCAGTCGAAGCGGTCGGTGGTGTCAAACTCGTCGAATATATCCCCGAAGGGACCCTCGTGCTCATATTTTCCGACTACGCTTGCGGCGGAAAGTATTGATACGGGGCGGTGAAATTTGATTATTTCGTTTCTCATATTTACCTCTTTTTAATTCGTAATTCGTAATGCATAATTCGTAATTAAAGGAAGAAAACCGCTAT
>JAZNKU010000462.1:0-10131 GCA_045578685.1 Eubacteriales bacterium | reverse complement strand
ATTATGATATATCCCTTCTTGGGGTCGGTGACACAGCCTATTGGCTCCATGGGAGCCCGGCATTCGTTGGCACGGTCACCCGGATTTACGTCAACGTGGAGAGACCACAGACATACGGGGCAGTGATTACGGGAGGTGTAGCCCAGGGGTTCTACTTTGGCGCCGCAATGGGCACAGATAAATCCGTTATCGTTCTTTGAGAAGCGTTTGGTATCCATATTTTTCATCCTTTTTGTAATAAGACATAATTTATTATAAGTTTATTAATATTGTATTAATAATTGTTTGTTATCCTCTATTAGTGATATATATCAATATTTTCTCGAGAAAGGACCTATATAATGAACAAGTTTGTAGTATTTCTTGCTATTATGATGGTTATGACCGTTATGTTCACTATGGCGGCTGTTCCCGTATTTGCAGACGGTGCAGAGACCGCTGAGATCGTTGAGCACGATCATGACGGTGACGGTGTAGCTGACCACGCAGCAGATGCTCATACAGACGGCACCACCGCAGTAGTTGAGCATGACCATGACGGCGACGGCGTGGCTGACCATGCAGCAGATGCTCATACAGTTAACGATGGTTGGGCATCCCTCAACACATCCGACTATATCGCACTTGTTGTTGCAGCGGTAGTTCTTGTTGCATTCGTAGTAGCGATCGTTCTCTTTGTTCCCAAGAAGACAAAGCAGAGATAAGCAATTTATAAAACCGCTTCGGCGGTTTTATTTATTTCCCAAAGGGGAATAAATAATGCGGAGTTAAAGTAGGTTTCTGCTTAGGCAGAAACCTTTTTATATATTAATATTTCAAACTCTATCTCTGTAGTGAGTTGGGTCAGGTTATCTAACTTTGCGATATCCTCACGGGAGGTCTTGTGATAGTAGGGAGTCATGGAGAAGAGGTTTTTGATGTCCTCGGCGGATTTAAGATCTATAGTATATTTAAGCTCTTTTTTGCCGATAAACTCAAAGCCCTCGAGAGCGTAGTCTGTAGGCTCGTTTTTATAGGGAATTTCGTATACAGCCTTTTTCAGGGACCATAGGTGATTTTCACCGCCTATAGCCATTATGAGATGTCCGTCGGGCTTCAGAACTCTTGCAAACTCCTCGGTTGCCTGAGGTGCAAAGATGGATACAGCAGTATCTACAGACAAATCAGCTACAGGCATGGCGTAGACGCTTGCAACCGCAAGATCAAGGGACTTGTTACGCTTGCATCCGTAGTTGACGGCATCCTTTGACACATCTATACCCATTATATGAGCATCGGGCAGAAGCTCGCTGATCTTATGGGTATAATAGCATTCTCCGCAACCGCAGTCAAGGACGGTTGCCTTATTCGGTGTGACATCCTTTACAGTATTGGCTATATCCTCTCTCAAGGGGTTGTAATACCCCTTGTCAAGAAAGTTCTTTCTTGCAAGGACCATTTCCTTTGGGTCTCCGTGGTTGCCGCCCTTGCCGGACAGCAGATTTATGTAGCCGCTTTTTGCTCTGTCGAAGCAATGATTACTTTGACACTTTAGAGACTTGTCTCCGGTAAGAGGCTCTTTACATATAGGGCAGATAAATTTTGTCATGATAATTCAATTTAAAGCCGCCATACGGCGGCTTTAAATTATTCCTCGGTATTATTGTTGTTTTTTTCGTTTTCGGAAAAAGAGTCGATGGGATCTGCGGAATCTGCTGCATCCTCGGTGGTAGGCTCTGCATTGATAGCCTTTGCACGAAGCTCAGCCTCCTCGCGGGCTCTTTCCTCGTTCTCCTTATCACGCTGAGCACGGTTTTCCTCGGCGATAGCATTAAGCATCTCCTCGGTAGGCTCATCGCTCTCCATTGCAGCCTTGAACTGCTTATCGTCCATTACCTCGTACTTAGTGAGGTAATCTGCAATAAAGTGCATCTTGTCGATATTTTCGCGAAGGATCTTTTCAGCTCTTTCAAACTCTGCGGTAATGATCGCATGCATTTCTTCATCGATCATGGAGGCAACAGCCTCAGAATAGTTGCGGGAGTTGGAAAAATCTCTGCCTAAGAACACCTCGTCGCCTGAGGTAGATCCGCCAAAGGCAATGGGGCCGAGCTTATCGCTCATACCAAGCTTTGTAACCATCTTGCGGGCGATCTCGGTTGCACGCTCAATATCGTTGGAGGCACCGCCTGAGATATCGTCGAATATTATTTTTTCTGCCACACGGCCGCCGAGCAGCATTGCGATCTCGTCCTTGAGACCCTTTCTGTATACACTGTACTTGTCCTCAACAGGAGGATTGAGTGTGTAGCCCAGAGCTCTGCCGCTGGGGATGACCGAGATCTGTCTTACAGGATCAAGGCTGGGAAGGGCAAAGGCGATGATAGCGTGACCTGCCTCGTGGTAAGCGGTCTTGCGCTTTTCCTCGGGCTTTATCTTCATGGACTTCTTCTGAGGTCCTACCATAATCTTGAGGGTAGCCTCCTCGATATCGTCCATACCGATGAGCATCTTGTTCTTTCTTGCGGCAAGCAGAGCGGATTCGTTAAGCAGGTTTGCAAGGTCTGCTCCTGTGAAGCCTGCGGTGGACTGTGCTACCTTGTTAAAGTCTACCTCGCCGCTGAAGGGCTTGTTCTTTGCATGAACATGGAGGATATCCACACGGCCCTTAAGATCGGGATAACCTACGGTTATCTGTCTGTCAAAACGACCGGGACGAAGAAGTGCGGGGTCAAGTATGTCGGGACGGTTGGTAGCCGCAAGGACTATAACGCCGTCATGAGTGCCGAAGCCGTCCATCTCTACCAGAAGCTGGTTGAGGGTCTGCTCTCTTTCGTCATGACCGCCGCCAAGGCCTGCACCTCTGTGTCTGCCCACGGCGTCGATCTCGTCAATGAATATAATGCTGGCAGGGCTCTTTCGTGCAGTATCAAAGAGGTCACGGACACGGCTTGCACCTACACCGACGTACATCTCAACGAAATCAGAGCCGGAAATAGAATAGAAGGGAACTCCTGCCTCGCCTGCAACAGCCTTGGCAAGAAGCGTCTTACCTGTACCGGGAGGGCCTACAAGGAGAGCACCGTGAGGAATCTTTGCCCCCAACTTGGTGAACTTCTTGGGGTCTCTTAAGAAGTCAACGAACTCCTTAAGCTCCTCTTTTTCCTCGTCTGCACCTGCCACATCCTTAAACAGGACCTTGTTTTTGTCATTTGTGGGGGTCTTGACCTTAGCCTTGCCAAAGCCGCCCATCTTTCCGCCCTTGCCGGATGCCTGACGCATCATATATACCCACAGGGCGATAAACAGACCACCCAGTGCCAGATAGGGAAGGAAGCCTACCCACCAGGGGATATTCGTGGGTTCTTCGTAGTTGTAGCTCTCGATGATGCCTTCCTTCAGCTGCTCCTGAACGAGCTCGTTCATATCCTCGTAGAAGATGCTGATGGAGAGCAGACGGTAGGTGTATTCAACACCCTTCTGGTCCTTGATGATAAGATTGTTCTTTTCGTCTATAGTGAAACTTTTTACTTCTTCATTTCTGAACATTTCTACGATGTCGCTGTACTTCAGCTCCTTTGTTGCAACACTGGAAAGCAGTGTACCCACACACAGAAGGATGCCGACGATCAGAACAACATAGAATATCAGTACTCTTTTGTTATTACCCTTTTTGTTCATCTTGTTCTCCGTATATTTACTCCTTAAATATGATATACATTTTTATTGTATTTTATTATTTTTCGTATACCGATCTTTTCAGTATTCCTACATAGGGGAGAGCTCTGTACTGCTCGTCGTAGTCAAGTCCGTAGCCTATCACGAACTCGTCAGGGATAGCGCAACCGCAGTAATCGGGAGTGAAATCCACCTCGCGGCGTTCCGGCTTGTCAAGCAGAGTACAGGTCTTTACAGAATTTGCACCCTTGAGCTTGAGGTATTCAACCAGATACGAAAGAGTTCTGCCGCTGTCGATAATATCCTCGACTATAAGTATGTCGGTGTCGGCAAAATCGTTTCTGTGCAGGTCAAGCATAATATTTATCCTGCCTGTGGTCTGTGTTCCTGCACCGTAAGAGGAGACCTTCATAAAATCGATCTCTACGGGAATGGTGATATGCTTCATAAGATCTCCCATAAATACGACAGATCCCTTAAGTATGCAAAGAAGAAGGAATTTTTTGCCTGAGTTTGCATAGTCACGGTCTATCTCTGCGGATATACGCTTTACGATGCTCTCGATCTCTTCTTCCGAAACAAGTACTCTTTCTACATCTTTGTTAAGTATCATTTTTCTCTCCTGTGGTTATAGACTATATATATTGTATTGTCTTCTTTATTATCCTTTTTCACCCTGTCTGTCGGCGGAAAGCCCGGAATCCATACAATGCCATCTTCATCACAGACGAGGGGAATATGAGATCTTTGTTCAACAGGGATCTTGCGGGAATTAAAAAGCTTTTTAAGTGAATGGGTCATACCTCCGTAACGGTATCTGTCACCCTCCCGACGGCTTCTGATATGGAGTCCGCCCTTCAGCTTATCGGCGGCTATAGAGGTCTTGGCAACCGTGTTGTTACAGACATATTCCTGTGCACTTTGTTTGTCTTTGGTAACACAGATCACACCCATACCGTCAAGAGAAGCCATTCCCGGAGGCTCCATTATAAACCTGATTTGTGTATCTTCTGTGATTTTTTTGCGAAAAATAAGAGAATCTCTGTCGCAAACTCCGACGATATCCTTGCCCATATTGCAGATAAGGTATCGGTTACCCTCTCTTACTGCTCTCATCAGCTCTTGTACGCTGACCGCAGAGGGAGAAACGCCCAACTCCTCACAGCATTTTCTGATATACCTTGAAAGAATAGCATCAGGCAGAGCCGCAAGGGTATGCCTGTCGGTTCCTTTTTGAGGAACAAGGCTTTCAAGAGCTGCCTCATCCGAGCGAAGCAACGAGGAAAATCTGCCTAACGCCGAGGAAACCAAGGGGTTTATCTCCTTTAGTCTCGGCATTATCTCATGTCTTATAAAATTTCTTGTATAATCGGTTGAAAGATTGGTGGAATCGGTAACGAAGTCAAGAGAGTTATCCTTGCAATAAGCAATTACCTCATCTCTCGTTATATTTATAAGAGGTCTTATATAGATATCTCTCACGGGAGGGATACCGCATCCGCCCTTGGCTCCGCTGCCTCTGACGATATTGAATATTACCGTTTCGGCGTTGTCGTCGGCGTGGTGGGCTGTTGCTACCTTTGTGATAGATTCTTTTGATACGGTTTCCTCTATAGCGGCATACCGTAGCCTTCTTGCTGCTTCCTCAAGACTCTCACCGCTTTTCTTTGCTTCAGCGGGTACGTCGATACGGTGACAGAAGAAGGGAATATCCCTTGCCAGACAGAACTGTCGGCAGAACTCTTCGTCTGAATCCGCCTCGGCTCCTCTTATCATATGATTTACATGTATTGCAGATACCTTGTACCCCTCTTTATAAAGAATGTCAAGCAGAGCCGTAGAGTCAGCTCCGCCCGAAAAGGCAACCGCAACAGCTTCTTCATATGATATCATATCATATTTGTTTATTGTGTTTTCAATTTTTTTAACCATCTACGTCAATCACTATTGGGGATCTTTGTCAGATAGAGTAACGAACTTGGTATACTTGCCTATCCATACCATATCTACATCGCCCGTACCGCCGTGACGGTTCTTTGCAATACTTACCTTGGCGGTGTTCTGGTTCTCTTTCTTGTCATAGTATTCCTCACGGTAGAGGAACATTACGATATCCGCATCCTGCTCGATAGCACCCGAGTCACGAAGGTCGGAAAGCATGGGCTTTTTATCCGAACGGCCTTCGGTGCTTCTGGAAAGCTGGGAAAGACATATAACGGGAACCCCAAATTCCTTTGCCATGATCTTTAAGTTACGGGAGATATCTGCAACCTCATTTACCTTGTTGTCAAATTTTCTGTCCGAGTTCATAAGCTGGAGATAGTCGATGACGATCATACCGATATTTTTCTCGCGCCTTAGCTTTGATTTCATAGCGGAGATGGTAACACCGGTAGAGTCGTCCAGCTTGATATTATATTCTGAGAGTATGGAGGAAGAGTGGGCAAGCTTGGTCCAGTCCTCGCTTGTCAGTTCACCCGAACGAAGGGCATGGCTGTCTACCATTGCCTCGCTTGCCAATATACGCTGAACAAGCTGCTCGTTTGACATTTCAAGTGAGAATATACACACTGCCTTATTTGAGCCCTCACGGCGGAAGTTTGCCGCCGCATTTGTAGCGATATTCAAAGCAAATGAAGTTTTACCCATAGCAGGACGCGCACCTATGATAACAAGGTCACTTTTACCCATACCTACAAGCACACGGTCAAGACCCGAGAAACCTGTAGGAACGGTCATAGAGGCAATACCTTCGGTCTGAACCAGCTTTAACTGCTTGAAGGCTTCTACCAATACGTCTTTTATATCTGCAAATGCCTTCTGTGTGTTATCCTGACCCAGATCAAAAATGCGCTGCTCTGCGTTGCCTATGATGGTTGCCGCATCGTCAACACCTGCGTAAGCATTGTCGGTTATGACAGAACATTCCTCAATGAGGGCACGGAGCTTTGCCTTGTCGTGGACTATCTTTGCATACTCCTTGACGTTGGCTGCGGTGGGAACGGTCTCGGCTATGAGACGTATATATTTGGATATTTCATCCCTGTCTATTAATTTGGGATTTTTCGTTGTACTTTCTGCACTTACCTTTGCCAAAGCGTCTATCAAGGTAACCGTATCTATAGATTTGCTGGAGAGGAAAAGGCTTTGCATTGCCGCATAGATCAGTCTGTGTTCCTCAAGATAAAAATCCTGAGAGGTTACGAGGGCGGGGAGCGTAGTAAAGCACTCCGGATCTATAAGTATGGATCCCAGCACCGATTGCTCGGCTTCAAGGGAGAAGGGCAAACGTCTGCCCAGTTCGTCTGTAAGTTCAGGCATAATGATTTCTCGATTCTGATTTTTATATTACGGGATCACTCGCAAACAAGGATATTTACCTTGCCTACGATACCGTTGTAGAGCTTAACGTCAACGGTGTAGCTGCCATATGCCTTGATGGCGTCCATCTGGAGCTTACGCTTGTCGATCTCGATGCCGTGCTGCTTCTTTAACTCTTCTGCTACATCCTTTGAGGTAACAGAGCCGTAGAGTCTGCCATCCCCTCCCGACTGGCACTTGATCTTGACCTGAACCGAAGCGAGCTTTTCAGCCGTAGCCTTTGCCGCATTGGTCTCAACCTCGATCTTGTGCTTCTCGGAGGCTTCCTTATTCTTTATTTCATTCATAGCTTTAGCGTCTGCTTCGATAGCAAGACCCTTGGGAAAAAGAAAGTTGCGTGCGTATCCGTCGGATACGTTGATTATCTGACCTGCCTTTCCCTGTGCTTTTACATCCTTAGTAAGTATAACCTTCATTTTTATTTCTCCTCTTTGTTTTCACTCATATATTCGTCGATAGATTTTTTCAGTCTGGACAATGCCTCGTCGAGGCTGACCCCTGTAAGACGGGTAGCCGCCGAATCAAAGTGGCCGCCGCCTCCCAGCTTTTCGACGATAAGCTGGACATTTATCTTTCCGTTGCTTCGTGCGGAGATGTGTACCGCATCCTGAGTGTGACAAGCCACGAAGGATGCATCAATACCTACGACGTTAAGCAGCTTGTCCGCTGCCTTTGCCGCCGCGACCCTGCCCACAGCCTCGTTTGTATTAGAGTTGCTGTTTCGGGCGATGGCGATGGAAGAACGGTATATTACCACGTTGCTTTCATAGTCCGCTTCGCTTGTAAGGGAATTGAGCTCGGTATAGAAGAGCTCACCTGCCGTGGAGGGGTTTGCACCCTCGTTACGCAGATAGAGAGCCGCGCCGAAGGTACGGGCTCCGGTGTTTTTTGAGAATTGCTTGGTATCAAGCATAATACCCGCCAGCAGAATATCCGCAATATCCTTGGTCAGAAGTCCGGGTGCAAGGACATGCTCCAGCATCTCTGCCACCATCTCGGAGGTGGAGGATGCGGCGGGCTCGATGTAGGTAACCTTTGGCTCGTATTTGAACTGAGCGGCCTTGCGGTGATGGTCGATTATACAGAGCTTCTTTGCCATATCGGCAAGTCCGGGGGACTCAAACTGGGTAGGATTGTTTACATCCACGATGACCATAAGGGTGTTTTCGTTGATAAGTCCCTTTGCGGTGGGAACATCTACAAAAACATTGCTGTCGGCATATCCCGAAAGTTTGGCAAAGCACTTCTTGAAATCGCCTGAGGTAAAGTTGGTAATGATGTTAAAGGGAGTTCCGCAGTACTCGGCAAGCCTTGCTATACCAACCGACGCGCCTATGGCATCGTAGTCGGGGTAAACGTGAGACATGATAAGCACATTTTCCGCCTGTGCCATCTGGTGGCTCAGCTCCTCTGCCACAACTCTTGCTCTCACCTTACTTCTGCGGTTGGCGGTCTGCACCTTTCCGCCATAAAATTCGGTTCCGTCGGGTGTCTTGAGCACTACCTGGTCGCCGCCGCGCTGGAGGGCGGTGTCAAGGGCGGCTCTGGAGTCCTTTTCTTTTTCGGCAAGGTCTCCGTCAACGGTAGAAATACCGATGGACAGGGTTACGGGCAGGTTACTTGCACCTACGCGTACATCTCTTATTTTGTCCAGTATATCAAACTTTGTTGCGACGAACTGTGCCAGGTGCTGTGCCTGGAACACAAGGATAAATTTATCTCTCTCGTACTCACGGAAAATACCGTTTATAGAGTCTGCCCAGGAACGCAGTATCTCCTCGACGCGGGCGGAGGCAGATCGGTAGCTCTCCTGAGCGTACTGCATAAGGTCCTCTAAGTTATCAATAACGATAAATGCCACGAGGGGATCCTCGTCCTCTATCTTTTTGTTGGCAAGAACAAGCTCGGTACAGTCGTTCCAGGTGGTGAGCACCATATTCTCACCGCCAAAGGGCAGGTTATATGCTTTGACATTGAAGTAAGCACCGAAGGCCTTTACCGTCTGACCCTTCATGCTTTCGTTTGACAGAAGCTCCTCCTTGGATATGGAGCAGTAGTCATCGAAGTTCTTACCGTAGAGGGTTCCTCTTGCCGTTGCCTTATCTGCGAAGCTCTGGTTATACCAGATTATCTTGTTCTGTGCGTTGATAAGCACCACCGGCATATAAAGCTCCGACAGAAAGTTAAGCGTAAGATTACACTCAAGATCGGAGGCACTGTCGTCTACCGCGTGGAAGCGCTGGACCCTTCTTCCGATCAGGAAATATACCGAGAGCCCCACTGCACAGATGATGAGATAGACCGCAACGGTTACCATGCCTAATTTTGCGGGGTGTATATCTGTAAGCAGAGTCATCGCCGTAAATATCGCCATACAGAGGACTGCCGGCAGGGATACTGCAAGTATAGGTGCTATATATGATTTTGGGTTTTTATTATATTTTCCCATACAGTCACTTCCTTAAAGATAATTATACATCGTCCATTATACCACAAGAAAATTATTTTGTAAACCTTAATTTTACATATTGTGTAATTGTATAAATAAGTGTATAATATAGGTAATACTATTGTGAGGTATGCGATATGAATTTCAGATACGGAATAAAGCCCGAGACCTTTAAGCTGGTCGACGGTCTCTATCACGGATGCAATCCCAAGATGATAGACGAATACGACAAGACTATAGCTCTTTGCTGTGCCAGAAACGATACGGCGGCATTTCAGGTTATCCTTTCTCTTGACGAGGGCTTTACCCTCAATGTGGGAAACGCTCCCTATTTTGCCCAGAAGAGAAAAAAGACTCTCAGAGTTGCAGCCAAGAGCGAGCTTTTCACCAAGCTTTATATCGAGAGTCTTATTCCTGACGACGACAGACTGTTAAAGGCAGATATCCTTGAAAACAGTCCCGTAAAGGAGTACGAGGGCGGTAAGGTTGCGGCTATATATGCCGAGGTCTCCGCAGATGCCTTTGCCGAAGCAGGAAAATATGATATTGATCTTGAGTTCTATCTCTCGGATATGTTCTCGGCAGAGGAAAAGATAGGAGAGACCACCGTTACCCTCGAGGTTTTCGACTATATGCTTCCCAAT
>JAZNKU010000461.1:0-4832 GCA_045578685.1 Eubacteriales bacterium | reverse complement strand
CCGCTTGGCCCTCCGACTTCCGTACTTCTCGATCTCAACCAGGGGATCGATACCGTTACCCAGGGACTTTGACATCTTACGACCCTGTGCGTCACGTACAAGACCGTGTATGAATACATCGGGGAAAGGAATAGCTTCCTTGATCTCCTTGCCTTCCATTGTATCAAGAGACATAAAGATCATCTTGGATACCCAGAAGGTGATGATATCGTATGCGGTTACAAGAACATTGGTGGGATAGTAATAGTTAAGCTCCTTGGTGTCCTCGGGCCAGCCAAGGGTAGAGAAGGGCCAGAGTGCAGAGGAGAACCAGGTATCGAGCACGTCCTCTTCCTGCTTGATGTTGGTGCTGTTACACTTGGTACATACATGAACGTCGGTCTCGCTTACCATAACCTCGCCGCAGTCCTTACAGTAGTATGCGGGAATACGGTGACCCCACCAGAGCTGACGGGAGATACACCAGTCATGGATGTTCTCCATCCAGTGGAGATAGTTCTTGGAGAAACGGTCGGGAATATATCTGATGTCGCCGTCCTTTACGACCTTGATGGCAGGCTCTGCAAGGGGCTTCATCTTTACGAACCACTGCTTGGATGCAAGGGGCTCGATAACTGTACCGCAACGGTAGCAGTGTGCTACGTTGTGGCTGTGCTTTTCGGTCTTTACAAGGTAGCCTTCTGTTTCAAGGTCTGCTACAAGTGCCTTTCTGGCATCATAACGGTCCATACCCTTGAACTTGCCGCCTGCCTCGGTGATCTTGCCGTCCTCGTCGATGGCAAAGATCATGGGAAGGTCGTGGCGTGTGCCTACCTCAAAGTCGTTGGGGTCGTGGCAGGGAGTGATCTTAACACAGCCTGTACCAAACTCCTTTTCAACGTATTCATCAGCTATGATGGGTATCTCACGGTCTGTCATAGGCAGCTTGAGCATCTTGCCGATGAGGTGCTGATATCTTTCGTCCTCGGGGTGAACTGCAACTGCGGTATCACCGAACATGGTCTCGGGACGGGTGGTTGCGATGGTAAGGTACTGGTCTGTACCTACGATGGGATATCTGATATGCCAGAAGGATCCCTCAAGATCCTTGTACTCAACCTCCGCATCAGAAAGTGCTGTGTTACAGTGAGGACACCAGTTGGTGATACGAAGTCCACGGTAGATAAGTCCCTTGTCATAAAGGCGTACAAAGGTCTTTTTAACTGCGGCGGAGAGGGTATCGCTCATGGTGAACGCCTCTCTTGTCCAGTCGCAGGAGGAGCCGAGCTTCTTGAGCTGACCGATGATGGTTCCGCCGTACTGCTCCTTCCACTGCCATACAAGCTTAAGGAACTCGTCTCTACCGATATCGTGACGGGTAAGCCCCTGTTCCTTTCTGAGAACCTCTTCTACCTTGATCTGTGTTGCGATACCTGCATGGTCACAGCCGGGAACCCAAAGGGTAGAATAACCCTGCATACGCTTGGTACGGATAATGATATCCTGAAGGGTATTGTTAAGGGCGTGTCCCATATGAAGCTGACCTGTTACGTTAGGCGGGGGAATAACGATAGAGAAGGGCTTCTTAGATTCGTCCATCTCGGGGGTAAAGTAACCGTTGTCACACCAGAACTGATATAAACGGTCCTCTATCTCCGCAGGAGAATAAGTCTTGTTAAGTTCTTTTTTCATTGATATATCTCCTTAAATTATTTATAACATAAAAAGCACCCCGATGAAAAACATCAGGGCGCCATAATAACGCTGTACCACCTGAATTCGCCCCTTTGGGCGCACTCTTTCCCGCTGTATCGGGCAGGACCCGTCAACTCATGGACAACTTCCTCGGGGACATAACGGATGCTCTCAGCCTTGACATCCTTCTCTGGAATTACGCCTTGTCCGGGTACTACTCCCAATCAACATCAATACAAATATATTATCATAATCTATAGTTTTTGTCAAGGAATATATATTTATAATATTTAATTGACTAATGCTTGATTTTATGATACAATTTTAACATCAATATTTGGAGAAATAACTATGTTGAAGGAACAAATCTTAAATACTGTTATAACCGACGACCAGGCTGCCATATGGTATCTCGGTCAGGAATCAATTCTCGTTAAATGTAAGGGTAAATATCTTCTCTTTGATCCTTATCTGTCTGATTATGTAGACAGAGTTTGTTCAAGCGATGAGATAGTATGGAAGCGTAGATATCCCGTACCCATAGAAGCGGATGAGCTTGATTTTGTTGATTATGTATTCTTATCTCACGATCACGAGGATCATTGTGATCCCGATACACTTGCCCCCTTCGCAAAAGCTAATGAAAAAGCCAAATATTTTGCTCCTCCCAATGCAAAGGGAACACTCAACCGTTGTGGGATAGAGGACAAGGATGTTATTTTCTGTCAGGGCGGTATTGAGGTTGCTTTGGATGATATAAAGGTATTGCCCGTACCTGCAGCTCATGAGGAGCTTCATTATGATGCAGACGGAAACTTCATGGAGCTGGGCTATACCGTATCGGTAGGCGGCATATCCTTCTTCCATTCGGGAGATATGTGTCCCTATGATGATATAGACAAATATATAACACCCTGTAACGTGGCTATGATAGCCATTAACGGCAGGGACGAGTACAGACTTGCTCACGGTATAGAAGGAAACTTCAATGCCTCAGAGGCTCTGAAAATGGCTCACAAGATGCATGCCGATCTGCTTATTCCCATGCACTTTGATCTCTATGATGTAAACTCGGTTCCCATGGGCGAGCTTGCCGATACGATGGAAAAAGAAAAAACATATATCCCCAATCATGTATTCATGCCCGGGGAAAGATATATCTATATGAGGTAGACACCAATGATCATTAACACACCGCCTATGGGCTGGAACTCCTGGAATACATTTGGACATAATATCAACGAGGAGCTTATTAAGGAAATTGCCGATGTTATGGCGGCAGACGGTTATCTCGATGCAGGGTACGAATATCTTGTTGTAGACGATTGCTGGCAGGCCGATACCCGTGACAGGAACGGCAGGCTGACACCTGATAAAAAGAAGTTCCCCAACGGCATGAAGGCAGTTGCCGATTACGTTCATTCAAAGGGGCTTAAGTTCGGTATATATTCCTGTGCGGGACAGCTTACCTGCGAGGGATTTCCGGGCAGCTATGAGCATGAATTCATAGACGCAGAGACCTTTGCAGAATGGGGAGTGGATTTCTTAAAATATGATTTTTGCTTCAAGCCTAAGGGTGCTGACACCGCTTGTCTCTATCGCCGTATGGGTATGGCACTTGCCAACTGCGGGCGTGATATACTCTTTTCCGCCTGCTCCTGGGGAGCGGAGGAAACCCGCAAGTGGGCTAAGACTACAGGTGCTCATATGTGGCGCTCTACAGGCGATATAGTTGACTCAGCCGCATCAATCAAGGACCACGCTTATATGATAGACCGTGACCTTAAGTATATGTCTACAAGCTCATATGCCGATTTTGATATGCTTGTAGTAGGTATGCACGGTGACGGAAATGTTGGTGTAGGCGGTGCAACCGACGAGATGTATCGCAGCCACTTTACCTTTTGGGCTCAGATGAGCTCACCTCTTATGATCGGCTGTGATATCCGTAACATAAACGAATATACCAAGCAGACGTTACTTAACAAGGATATTATAGCTATCAATAAGGAAAGCTACTGGCAGCCCTATGAGATCGGACAGATCGGCAGCTGGAATCCCAAGGGTAATCCTGTGTACTGCAAGTTACTTTCTACCGGAGAACTTGCTATCGGTATTTATAATTTCTATGAGGATGAGGCAAACCTTTCTACACCTCTTGACCGTATCGGACTTAATATGTCTACAGGCAAGACTCTCGAGATGACAGAGATTTGGACAGGAAAAAAGGAAATAGTACATAACGGTGTACATAAGGTTAGAATTGAGCCTTGGGGCTGCAGACTTTACCGCTGCCGTATAGTTGATCTTCAGTATGGCGATATGTAATAAGTGCGGCAAGGAACTGCATAAGGACGAAAAGGCAATTTATAAAAGACTTATAAACAGAGCCGCAACAGAGGATGAGCTTCTGTGTAAGAGCTGTCTTGCAGATAGGCTTGGTGTTACTGAATCGGTCATAGATGATAAAATAAAGCATTTTAAAAATATAGGTTGTACATTATTTGTGTGAGGTAATTATGATAGTGAACAGACCGCCTATGGGATGGAATTCCTGGAACACTTTCGGTGAAAACATTAACGAGAATATGATCAAGGAAATGGCTGACGCTATGGTCGACGGCGGTTATCTTGATGCGGGATATGAATATCTCGTTATAGATGATTGTTGGTCTGAGCTTCACCGTGACGAGAAGGGAAGACTTGTTCCTTCAAAAGAAAAATTCCCCAACGGAATGAAGGCGGTAGCCGATTACGTTCATTCCAAGGGACTTAAGTTCGGTATGTACAGTTGTGTGGGATTTCTTACCTGTGCAGGCTATCCCGGTAGCTTTGACCACGAATTTCAGGATGCCAAGACATTTGCTGAATGGGGTGTCGATTTCTTAAAATACGATTTCTGCTACAGAGCGATCACGGTTAAGCAGAAGATGCTCTACCGACGTATGGGACTTGCTCTTGAAGGATGTGGCAGAGATATTCTGTTTTCCGCCTGCTCCTGGGGGCGTGACGACACAGAAAAATGGATCCAGTCAACAGGAGCGTCTATGTGGCGCAAGACAGGGGATATAACCGACAGATGGGGAACCTTCCATTATCTTGCCGACAAGGTAATGGAGAACACCACCTCCTGCAGCCGTGGATGCTTCGGGGACCTT
>JAZNKU010000460.1:0-2284 GCA_045578685.1 Eubacteriales bacterium | reverse complement strand
CGGCACCGATGATAAGGCCGAGATAGCCTGCAGCCATGGAGACCGCACCTGCGAAGGCGGCAGTCATAGAGCCTAAAAAGGCGAAGGATGAGCCGAGGAAAACAGGGCTGCGGTACTTGGTAAAGAGCTGATAAACGATTGTGCCCACACCTGCGCCGAAGAGGGCTGCGGAAGCGGTCATACCGTTACCAACAATAGCGGGAACAGCGATGGTAGCTGCCATAATAGCAAGAAGCTGCTGAATAGCGAAAACTATCATCTGGGGAAACTTGGGTTTGTCATTGACATTGTAGATGAGCTTCATAGATAAACTCTCCTTTTTAAATTTTTACACAAAAAAAGAGTCTTGCATTGCAAGACTCCATCTTGCAACATTTTTGTTCAAGACCTTCTTTGTATGTTTTCAAGATATTATATAATAAAAAGTCACATTTTGTCAAGTAGATAGGATATTTTTATTGAACTTATTGAATTTTTGTGGTATAATAGCACCGAGGTGAAAAAAATGAATTTTGACATTATCATTATTGGAGCGGGACCGGGCGGTATATTTTCTGCATATGAGCTTATAAAGCTTGATCCCACACTGAAAATAGGTATTTTTGAGTCGGGTAACTCTCTTGAGAAGAGAAAGTGTCCCATTGACGGCAAAAAAATAAAGACTTGTATCGGCTGTAAGACTTGCGCCATTATGAATGGTTTTGGAGGTGCAGGAGCTTTTTCCGACGGTAAATATAACATCACAAATCAGTTTGGCGGTACTCTCCACGAATATCTGGGTAAGAATGAGGCTCTTGAGCTTATGCGCTATGTTGACGAGATAAATCTCTCTCACGGCGGTGAGGGCACGAAGCTTTATTCCACTGCCAATTCGGAATTCAAGAAAATATGTGTACAGAACGGGCTTCATCTCCTTGATGCATCTGTACGACATCTGGGTACAGATATAAATTATAAGGTACTGGGCAACCTTTACGCCGAGATGAAGGACAAGATGGAGTTTTTCTTCAACACTCCCGTAGAGAAGGTGGCACTTGTGGAGGGTGGCTATAAGGTTATCACTCCCAAGGGCGAATATACTTCAAAGAAATGTATCATTTCGGCAGGCAGAAGCGGTAGTAAGTGGATGGAAGAGGTATGCCGTGACTTAGAGATTCCCACAAGGTCAAACCGCGTGGACATTGGTGTCAGGGTAGAGCTTCCCGCCGAGGTATTCTCCCACATTACCGACGAGCTTTACGAAAGTAAGATAGTCTACCGTACCGAAAAGTTCCAGGACCTTGTGCGTACCTTCTGTATGAATCCCAAGGGCGCTGTGGTAAATGAGAACACCAACGGTATTGTAACTGTAAACGGTCACAGCTATGAGGACCCTGCCCTGCAGACAGAAAACACCAACTTTGCCCTCCTTGTGAGCAAGCATTTTTCAGAACCCTTCAAGGACTCAAACGGCTACGGCGAAAGTAT
Source organism: Eubacteriales bacterium (assembly GCA_045578685.1). Lineage (GTDB taxonomy): Bacteria > Bacillota > Clostridia > Oscillospirales > CAG-272 > RGIG7300. The sequence goes on along the minus strand of JAZNKU010000460.1, from coordinate 817 downwards.
TGTCAGACTTTCCAATATGTTGGGCGGTGGTGTTATTGTACAGCGCTTTGGTGACCTTATAAGAGGTCAGCGTTCAACGGTGAGCAGAATTGAGGAGGCATTTATCACTCCCACTCTTATGGCGACTCCCGGTGATCTGAGCCTTGTTATGCCCAAGCGTATCCTTGACGGCATTATCGAGATGATCTATGCCCTTGACAAGATCGCCCCCGGTACTGCTAATGACGATACTCTCCTTTACGGCGTTGAGGTCAAGTTCTACAATATGGAGGTTGAGATAAACCGCCGTCTTGAAACCAGACATCCCGGACTCTATGTTATCGGCGATTGTTCAGGCGTTACCCACTCACTTTCTCACGCGTCGGCGTCGGGTGTATTCGTGGCAAGAGATATTGTGGATAGACAGTAATGTTATCGCACGGAGTGTCTTTTGGGTTAAAACCGAAAAGGCACTTTGATAATAATTTTACAAATCAATCTTCAAAAACAAAGGGTAAGGTGTGTTATACATCTTGCCCTTTAACAATTTTTCAAGGTAAAAATCCTTCGGATTTTATTTTGTGCCTTTTCTTTGCGTGTCGCTCGGACTGCCGTACATAAGTACGGCTCACGCCTTCGCGCTCCGCAATTTTTCCTCCAAAACTCCTCCTTTTGGAACGATTTTTGGGTTAAAACCGAAAAGGCGTTAATCGAAGATAGAAAATATATCAATCTTCATAAAAGAAGGACCTGATGTGTAATACATCAGGTCCTTTAATTTTTTTAATGCAGAATTATGGTTGAAAATCCTTTGGGATTTTCTTCCTTAACATTTGCG
>JAZNKU010000459.1:0-2231 GCA_045578685.1 Eubacteriales bacterium | reverse complement strand
CGGGTCTCCAGCCCCGCCTCACCCAAAAGCGTAATCGCTTTATTTGCCGCCCTCTGTCCCGCCTCGTCCGAGTCGTAGGATATAAGCACGGTCTTGGTGTATTTCTTCATCAGTCTTGCCTGATCGGGGGTAAGTGCGGTTCCCAAGGTTGCCACCGCGTTCTGAAATCCCGCGGCATGAAGGGCGATAACATCCATATATCCCTCGCAGAGTATCATCTGCTCGGCACAGTGGTTCTTTGCATAATTGAGAGCAAAGAGATTTCTGCTCTTTTTGAAGGCGGGTGTGTCCGAGGTGTTAAGATATTTCGGCTTGGAGTCATCCATAACTCTGCCGCCGAAGGCTATTACCTCCCCTGCCGTATTTATTATGGGGAATATGACACGGTTGCGGAAATAGTCATATGCCCTGCCCGTCTTTTGGCTCTTGCCTGCAAGGAAACCGATCTGAAGCTCCTCGTCGGTGTAGCCTAACTTATGCATATGATCGGTCAACGCTCCGAAGCCGGGCGGTGCAAAGCCAAGACCGAAATGCTTTATTACCGAGCCGGAAAGTCCTCTGCGGGTAAGATAACCGAGAGCTATCTTGTCATTCTTTAACTGCTGATGAAAGAACTTTGCCGCTTCTCTGTTCATCTCAAGAACACGGGTACGACGTACACCGCTCTCGGGCTCGTAGCCGTCGGTGGGGATGGTGATACCCGCACGCTTTGCCAGAAACTCAAGAGCTCCCACATAATCGAGATTCTCCGCCTTCATAATGAAGGTTATAACATCGCCTCCCGCTCCGCATCCGAAGCAATAAAAGCTGTCTGTTCCCTTGAAAACGGTGAATGAAGGGGATTTTTCGGAATGGAAGGGGCAAAGACCGTTTGAATTGCTTCCCGCCCTCTTAAGAGTAACGTACTGGGAGATAACATCCTCGATATCGTTACGTCTTTTTATTTCTTCAATTATTTCTTTTGATATCAAAAACTTACCTCCTTCACTTTTCACTGCGGTTTTCGCAGAAAACCGCTTTATCCGCCCCAAGAATCGGGAACGAAAATCTCATTAAACTTTGCCACCGCGTATCTGTCGGTCATGCCCGAGATATAGTCGCAGACCGCTCTGGGGATACCCTCCCACTCGGCGGTAGGCAGATATTCGGTAGGCAGCTTTTCGGGACGGCGGCAGAAATAGTCGAACATCATATGGAGCATCTCCTCTGCCTTTCCCTCCTCGCCCTTGGCTTTAGGGTTCTTGTAAACAAGCTCGAAGAGGAGATCGCGAAGCTCCATAGTCGCCTTATGTACATGAGGCTCCATCTCTACCATGGGCTTACCCGAGCTTTCACGGATAATGCTGGTAACCATGGTGTTGATACGGTCGCTGTGAGTATACCCGAGAACAGAAAGAATACTGTCGGGGATATCCCTCTCGTCAAGCACGCCTGCACGGCAGGCATCGTCGATATCGTGGTTTATATACGCTATACGGTCAGAATACTGCACTATCCTGCCCTCAAGGGTGGAGGGCTTACACTTCCACACATGGTTTAATATTCCGTCACGGGTCTCGTGGGTAAGGTTGAGCTTCTCAAGCTTGTCCGCAACGCGAAGGCTCTGGGCGTTATGTGAAAAATTTTTATCATAGCAACGTGCAAGAACCCTCTCCCCTGCATGTCCGAAGGGGGTGTGCCCCAGATCGTGTCCTAAGCCTATTGCCTCGCAGAGGTCCTCGTTGAGATTGAGGCTTCGGGCGATGGTTCGTGCTATCTGCGTTACCTCAAGGGTATGGGTAAGACGGGTACGGTAGTGGTCTGCCTCGGGAGAGAGAAAGACCTGTGTCTTATACATAAGACGGCGAAAGGCCTTAGAGTGTGTTATACGGTCACGGTCACGCTGAAACTCGGTTCGCAGCGTACAGGGCTCGATATATTGGGGTCTGCCCCTTGAGTCGGCAGAATGAGCCGCGTAGGGAGCAAGAGAGAGCTCCTCCCGCTCTCTTAAAAGATCACTGATAGTCTTCATCCTCGGGCATACCTCCGTTCTTTAATACCTTTATTACCTCAAATTCCTCGGGCATAAAAATACCCTCCTCACCGAAATCGTCGGTAATGCGGAGCATTCCGTATTCTAAGTCACGGGTGGCAAAATATGCCTTATCCCGCTGAAATCTGACGCTGTAATAGTCGCCTGTGTATCTTACCTTTAAATAATCAAAATCGTTGTTAAATTCCATAGCACATAT
>JAZNKU010000458.1:0-3429 GCA_045578685.1 Eubacteriales bacterium | reverse complement strand
GGGACTTGTGGTATAGCTGATAGCAGCCTCACAGATACCGCCGTACTTCTTGATAGACTTCATTGCCTGCTCAAGGTTGCGAACATCGTTTAATGCATCAAATACACGAACCACATCGATACCGTTTTCAATAGACTTCTTACAGAAGGCATCTACAACGTCGTCGGCATAGTGCTTATAACCGAGGATATTCTGTCCGCGGAAAAGCATCTGAAGCTTGGTCTTGGGAAGTGCAGCTTTGAGCTTGCGGAGTCTGTCCCAAGGATCTTCCTTAAGGAATCTCATACAAGCATCGAAGGTAGCACCGCCCCAGCATTCCAGAGACCAGTAACCGATAGAGTCAAGGATCTCACATGCAGGAAGCATATCCTCTATTCTCATTCGTGTTGCCGCCTGAGACTGGTGGGCATCACGGAGTATAGTATCAGTAATATAAAGTTTGTTTGCCATATTAAATTCTCCTAATAATTAACCGAACAGTGCTATAAGAACACCTGCGGCAATAGCGGAACCGATAACACCTGCCACGTTGGGACCCATAGCGTGCATGAGAAGGAAGTTGGAGGGATTCTCCTTCTGACCAACGACCTGAGATACACGGGCTGCCATAGGAACTGCAGATACACCTGCGGAACCGATAAGGGGATTGATCTTCTTGCCCTTAGGCAGGAAGAGATTCATAAGCTTTGCAAGAAGAACACCGCCGGCCGTACCGCATGCAAATGCAGTAACGCCCATAGCTACGATACCGAGAGTCTTGCCTGTAAGGAAGGTTTCAGCAGTAGCAGTTGCACCTACAGAAACACCGAGGAAGATAGTAACGATGTTCATAAGCTCGTTCTGAACGGTCTTGGAAAGACGCTCAACAACGCCGGACTCTCTCATAAGGTTACCAAGCATAAGACAACCAACAAGAGGAGCTGCAGAAGGAACGAGAAGCGAAACAAAGATGATTACAACAAAGGGGAAGATAATCTTCTGAGTCTTTGAAACAGGGCGAAGCTCTGTCATTGTGATCTGTCTTTCTTTCTTGGTAGTAAGAGCCTTCATTATCGGAGGCTGGATAACAGGAACAAGAGCCATATAAGAATATGCCGCTACAGCAATCGGACCGAGAAGCTCGGGAGCGAGCTTTGAGGTTACAACAATTGCGGTAGGTCCGTCAGCACCGCCGATAATACCTATAGATGCTGCCTGAGGAGCAGTGAATCCAATAGCAGGCACAAGGTCGCCGATAAGAATAGCACCGATGTACGCTATGAATATACCAAGCTGTGCAGCTGCACCGAGAAGTAAGCTCTTGGGGTTCGCAATCAGGGGACCGAAATCGGTCATAGCACCAACACCGATGAAGATAAGACAGGGATATATACCCGCTTTGACACCGATATAAAGGAAGTCAAGAAGTCCTCCGTTTGCCAATACAGTTCCATAGCTGTGATAATCGGCATGACCTTCGGTCATAAAGTTTGTCCAAAGCTCGGGAGTATACATACCGGAGCCGGGGATGTTGGTCATAAGCATACCGAATGCGATAGGAAGAAGCAGAAGGGGCTCGAACTTCTTAACTATAGCAAGATACATAAGACCAAGGGAGACAATGATCATGATAATTGATTTCCAGTTATCGGCGATCATTGAAAATCCGGTCTGATTCAAAAAGTTAATAATAGCTTCCATGAACAAGCCCCCGCTTAGCCGATGGTACAGAGAACCGCACCGGACTCAACGCTTGCACCCTGAGCTACAGTTACGGATGTTACATTACCGTCGCAGGGAGACATAATCTCGTTCTCCATCTTCATTGCCTCAAGTACCATAAGCACGTCACCCTTCTTTACAGAAGCGCCGTTAGTTATGTTTACTTTAAGGATAGTTCCGGGCATAGGGCTCTTTACGCTCTCGCCGCCTGCAGGAGCCACAGAAGGAGCAGGTGCCGGTGCTGCTACCTTGGGAGCAGGAGCAGCCTTTGCTTCAGACGCATCAATTTCCTCAAGGGTAATGTCGTATTCATTACCGTTAACGTTAACTCTAAATCTTCTCATTATAAAAACCTCTCTTAATTAATTTTCTTAATAGATGTGATCCTTATACCCGAAATATCACGTCCGAGTACTTCTGCAATGGCAGCAGAAACAGCAGCAACTGTTTCATCATCCATTTTTTCGTCTGTAGCGGCAGCGACTGCAGACTTTGCTTCTTCTTTTACAGGCTTCTTTTCAGGAAACTTATTGAAGATAAGGTTAAGAATACTTATCAAAACAACAAGACTTATCAATCCTGCAAATACAGTGCCCATACCAAGTCCTGCTACCGTACCCATACCGTACTCAGCAGCATTGGCAAGAACTGTAAGAAATCCTCCTGTCATTGTGTACCTCCATATACAATTCATTTGAATATATTATGCAAATATATTTTTACCTACACAGATATATTATAATTTATAGTTGAGCGAATTTCAAGCATATACTGTGAAATTAACCACATTTTTTCACTTTCTTAAAATTACAGATTTTTTATGTCTTCTTCTGTAACCATCTGAACACCGTTAGATCTCAGAAGATCTGTAGCAGCATCATTATCAGCTACACGGAATACAACATAAGCATACTGCTTTGACACAGTGATGAATGCGTACATATATTCTATATTTACATCGTTGTCAGTAAGAAGTCTAACCACCTTGGCAAGACTTCCCGCCTGATCGTTGATGGCAACACCGATAACATCTGTTACCGAAACTATACAGTGTGCCTGCTTAAGAGCCTCGGCAGCCTTTTCGGAATCACTTACAATAAGACGAAGAATACCGAAATCCTGTGTATCAGCAATAGACATAGCACGGATGTCAACCTGTGCGTGAGAAAGGGTCTCATAGATCTCAACAAGACTTCCCTTTTTGTTTTCAACAAAAATTGATAATTGCTTGATAGCCATAGTTAAATCCTCCTTTAACTGTTATATCCAAGCTCAAATGCTTTTTTATTAAGCTCAACAAACTGGGGCTTTACACTACTCTCGATCGCTTTGATCCACTTGTCGGTGGCAATATCCATGTGTTTTGCAAGCCTGCCGAGAAGTACAATATTTACCGCCTTAGATGAACCGGCCTTGTTAGCAAGATCAAGAGCATCAATCTTATCAACATTAACACCCTTTGATTCAAGGTCTGTGAGAATCTCGGAGGGATACTGAGCCGCTCCGATAATTACAGGCATAGGATCGATCTGCTGTGTATTTACAACAAGTGTTCCTGTGTCCTTAAGACAGCTTACATATCTTGCACCCTCAAGCTTTTCAAAGGAAATAATATAGTCAGCCTCACCTTTATCAATGATTGGAGAATATACCTTTTCACCAAAGCGTACATAGGTTACAACAGAACCGCCACGCTGGCTCATTCCGTGAACCTCTGATACCTTAACA
>JAZNKU010000457.1:0-1689 GCA_045578685.1 Eubacteriales bacterium | reverse complement strand
GCCGTAACCTGGGCTGTACAGTCGGGATATGTGGCAGGAGTTGCCGAGGGAGTCTTTGGCAGAGGACAGCCTATACAGCGTGCCGCACTTGCAAGACTTCTTTACCTCTATGCGGAGCAGAACGGAATGGATACTACGGGCAGAGCGGACTTAACTCAGTTCGGCGACTATCGCGTCTTTGACATCAAGTCAAACTCATGGATGGTAGCCCCCATAAGCTGGGCGGTAGAGAAGGGAATAATCTCGGGTATAACAAGGCAGGGCGTTACCGTCCTTGATCCCAAGGCTACGGCAACCAGAGCCCAGACCGCAAGAATGCTTATGCAGTTCAGCGAATTAGAATAAAACCAAAGGCTTTTCGGTGAAAACCGAAAAGCCTTTGTCATTATAAATTGTTTGCCCTGTCCGATATATTCTTCTTAAAGTTAAGCAGATAATGTGTATATTCCTCATTCATAAGCGTTGAGGTTATCATAAAATCAGCCGAAGCCTTATTGTTTGCGATCGGTATATCGTATACCTGTGCAATTCTCAAAAGTGCCTTGACGTCGGGGTCGTGAGGCTGAGCGGTAAGAGGATCCGAGAAGAATATCATCATATCTATCTTACCTTCAACTATCCTTGCTCCTATCTGCTGATCTCCACCCAAGGGGCCTGAATTAAAGCCCTTGACGGGTAAGCCTGTTTCGGCTGCTATCATTTTAGCGGTAGTACCCGTTCCGCAGAGAAAATGGGTAGAGAGTATATCCTTATGTGCTTTGCACCATTCTATAAGCTCCCGCTTTTTGTTATCGTGGGCTATGAGAGCTATATTCTTCTGCTTGTCGATAGTGCAGGGTATGTATTCGTTTTCAAACATTTTATCGCCTCCTGTCGAAATAATATTAGCATATTTTTCTTATAATTTCAAGTTTATGTTGCTATTTTTTTAATAATATGGTAAAGTGTTAAAAGGAGGTGTTAAAATGGAAAACATCGTATTAAAATCATTAAAGGAAAGAAGATCTATAAGATCATATCAGGATAGACAGGTCGAGGAAGAGGCTCTGCAGGCGATCCTTGAAGCAGGCACATATGCCGCAACGGGGATGAACAGACAGGTTCCGATAATCGTCTGCGTACAGGATAAAGAAACTATAGAGCAGCTTCGCCGTATGAATGCGGAAATTATGGGAACGCCCGATTCCGATCCCTTCTACGGCGCACCTACCGTGCTTATAGTCCTTGCATCCACCGAGAGACCCACCTACATTGAGGACGGCTCCCTTGTGCTTGGCAATCTTATGAATGCCGCTTACGCCGTAGGAGTTGACTCCTGCTGGATCCACCGAGCAAAGCAGGAGTTTGAGTCTGAGGAGGGCAAGGCTCTTCTTCGCAAATGGGGAATAGAGGGTGACTACGTTGGTATAGGACATCTTATACTCGGTTACCGTGACTGTGAGCTTCCCGCACCCGCCCCCAGAAAAGAAAATTATATTTACCGTGTTTAATGGAGGACACTATGACAGAACGCGAAATTGAAATAAAGGTACAAGAACTGCTTGCTGATATGACGGTGGAGGAGAAGATAGGACAGCTTCTCTACATCAACGCCCCCAGAACCTTTGACTGGGGCTCTGAGCTTGAGTTTATCGAAAAATACCACGCAGGCAGTGTAGCAAACGACCCCGGTGCCAAGCCTTCCAACAT
>JAZNKU010000456.1:0-11627 GCA_045578685.1 Eubacteriales bacterium | reverse complement strand
GGCCTCCGACTTGCCGTTGAGGATCTGCTCACAAGACTTAAGACAGACTGTATAGATATTGGCTTTATCCACTTTGTTGATAAGCTCACCGACTGGGAGGGCTTACCCGACAGCGAAATGATGAAATATGTCCTTTCGTTAAAGGAGAAGGGAATTATCAAAGCAATAGGTATGAGCTCCCACGATCCCGTAACCGCAAGAAAGGCAGTGGAGAGCGGGCTTATAGATGTGCTTATGTTCTCACTCAATCCCGCCTACGATCTCGTACCCTCTGACCGTGATATGACCGAAATTTTCAACGAGGTAATAGAGGGCAAAAAACAGGATTATTCCGAATTTACCCTTGAAAACTCAAGATCCGAGCTTTACCGTGCCTGTGAGGAGAGGGGAGTAGCCATTACCGTTATGAAGGCGCTTGCCATGGGAACTCTGTTATCAGCCGAGCGCTCTCCCTTAGGTGTTGCCATGACCGAGGCACAGTGTATAGAATATGCTCTTACACGACCCTCTGTTGCCGCCGTTATGGTGGGTATGCAGAGTGCAGATGAGGTAAGACAGGCAGTAAGCTATTATGACCTTCCCGAATCCGAGCGTGACAGCAGCGCAGTTCTCGGCAGACTTGGTATGTTCAACGCAGAGGGCCTCTGTATGTACTGTAACCATTGTTTACCCTGTCCCTCACGTATAGATATCGCATCGGTCAACAAGTATCTTGACCTTGTGGAGCTTGATAAGCGACCCGCTGACAGCGTTAAGGCACATTATTTCACCCTTGATGCTACGGCGGATAACTGTATCGAATGCGGCGTCTGTGAACAGCGTTGTCCCTTTAGCGTACCTGTACGCGAAAGAATGAAGAGAGCAGTACAGATGTTCAATAAATAAAATCAAACTATGGCGGAGAATTTTCTCCGCTTTTTTATTTTCCCCTTGACAAAATCAATACTTCGTGATACGATGTATATCGTAGAAGGAGGTATTGTATGGATATACAGTTAAAAAGAGGAGTTCTTGAAGTGTGCGTGCTTGCCGCCATCAAGGATGAACCCTCCTACGGATATAAGATAATCAAGGATCTAAAGCCATATATAGAGCTGTCCGAGTCCACCCTATATACCATCCTCAAGCGTCTTGAGGGGGCAGGGGCTTTGACGGTCACTACCGCCGAGCACGGCGCCAGACTTCGTAAATACTATAACATAACGGATACGGGTATACGCCGTATCGAGGATTTCAAATCAGAGTGGTCGGAGCTTATGTCTATCTACCGCTTTGTGGCAAAGGAGGATGAAGATGAATAAAGCAGAATTTTTAGATAAGCTTGAAAGAAGCCTTCAAGGCTTACCTGACGATGCAATAGCGGACAGGGTAGAGTTCTTTTCAGAGATGATAGATGATCTTACCGAAGAGGGGTATAGCGAAGAAGATGCTGTTGCCGGAATAGGCGAAGTAGTAGAGGATATTGCAAACGAAATGTTAGCCGACATACCGATTACAAAGCTTATAAAGGAAAGAGTGAAGCCTAAGAAAAGACTTAAATGGTGGGAGATTACCCTTATCATAGTGGGCTTTCCCCTGTGGTTCTCACTGCTTGCGGCACTTGTAGCCGTTGTGATCTCGGTATTTGCATCACTTTGGGCGGTGGTAATCTCTCTCTGGTCTGTGTTTGCTTCCTTTGCGGGATGCGCTCTTGGCGGATTCGTCTTTGGTGTGGCATCTATTGGATCTAACGAGGTTCTTGCGGGTATCGCAAGCATAGGCTTAGGTGTTGCCTCGTCAGGACTTTCCATATTTGCCTTTTACGGTAGCAATGCAGTTACCAAGGGCATGGTATGGCTTACCAAAAAGATGTTTTTAGGCATCAAAAAGGCCTTTATTAAAAAGGAGGCGGTATAATGAAAAAGAGAACTAAGATCTGGCTTATTATAGCTTCGGTATTGGTGGTAGTAGGCGGTTTGATATTTACCTATGCATTGTCTAAAGCGGGTTATGATTTCAGAGAGATAATGGGTGAGGATATGGAGATAAGCAATTATAATATAGGTGACAGCTTTGATAATATATATATCGATACACAAACTACAGATATCGATTTTTTTACCTGGCGTGAACCTGAGGTAAAGGTAGAGTGTACCAAGACCCGAGGCATAAAATACGATGTAAGGGTAGAGGACTCCACCCTTAAGATAGAGACAAGTGACGAGCGTAAATGGTATGACTATATCAAATTCTTTTCCCTTGATATGAAGCTCAGGGTATATCTTCCCGGCGAGGTCGATTATTCTTCGGTTGTTGTACGTAACACCACGGGTGACGTTATTATTCCTGAACAGATATCTGCCGACACCCTTGATGTCGATATTACCACAGGGGATATCAAATGCTATGCTAAGGTCAACGAATCTGTTAAGTTAAAGACCACTACCGGAGATATAGATTTAAAAAGCACCGACTGTCAAGGTGATATTGAGCTTAAGAGCAGTTCGGGAGATACGGCTATAACTGATGTTAACTGTCAAAGTCTGATCTGCAGCGGAACTACGGGAGATATAATAATGAAAAATGTAGTTGCCGATGCAAAACTAACTCTCAAACGTACCACAGGTGATATCGGCTTTGAAAGGGTCGATGCAAGCGAGCTCTTTATCAAGACCACTACCGGAGATGTTACAGGAACACTTTTAAGTGACAAGAGCTTTGTCACTAAGACAACTACGGGAGATGTCAATGTTCCCGATACTACAGGCGGTAAATGCGAGATAAGCGTAACTACGGGTGATATTAAAATAGGTATAGAATAAGAAATACCCTCGGCTTATGCCGAGGGTATTGTCGGATGTTGCATTACTGCAACATCTTTTTAGTTATGTTTGGTTTTATTCTACTACAACTGTATAGTAATTATAAGACTCGTCGTTATACTGTACACAGAAGGTGTAGGTACCTGCCTTAAGACCCTTAATTGTGATAACACCGTCAACTGCTGCTGCGGGCTTGATCGCCTGTGCGCCGGGCGCTCTCTTGATCTCGGAGGAGGTTTCCCACTCGCCGGGAGCATATCTTACGATATAGAGATCGTCGATATTGCCGATGGTAACTACGTTGTTAGACTGTGTAAATACAGGTGTTTTCTGTACTACCTCGTAGGTAAATATCTTGGTGTAACCGTCCTCATACTGAACTGCAACAGTTACTTTGCCGTTGTATCTGTACTGGATCTTATAAGTATCAGCACCCTTGATATCGTTCTTAGCCGTGAACGCTCTTGCGCCCTCAGCACGCTTGATCTCTGATACGGTCTTGTATTCGCCGTATGCGGTTCTGATTACCTTAACGCCTTCAAGATTGCCAACTGTAAGCTGGAGACCGTCTGCTGCGAAGGTAGGCTCTGTAACATCTATCTGCTGATACAGGAATACCTGTGTACCGTCATTGTATCTTACAAGTACTGTGTAGTAGCCGCCTGCCTTAAGTGTGTAGGTGTAGCTCTCTGCACCTGCAAGCTTGTTGGTGGTAAGCTGAACTACCATGTTGTTCTTGACATCTCTGTAGGTGTTGTAGTCACCGAGAGCGATGAATACATCCTTTACATCTACCATACCCGATACGGTAAGGTTAGGACCGTCTGCGGATACTGCAAGACCTGTTGCAGGAACGCCGTATGCGGGAATTACTTCCTCTTCAATTGCACCGCATCCTCTGCGGCATACTCTCTGCTGTAAGCCGTCCTCGGTCTCGGTAGCTTCCTTGACTGTTTCCCAAGCCTTCCACACATGACCGAGCGCATCTATTTCGCTTGTCTTTGTGGCAGAACAGTTGATACAGGTATATGTCATTATACCCTTATCGGTACAGTTGGGCATAGAGGTCATCATGCCACCGTCATAGCTGTGGTCAACTGTGGGAATACTTTCGGTATACGTATCGCCGCAGTTGATACATGAATAGGTTTTCTCACCTGTCTGAGCGCAGGTAGGTGCAGTGGTTTCACTGCCAACGTACTCATGTCCGAGCTTAGGAATCTTTTCTGTATAGCTGTCACCGCAGCGGCAGGTGAAGGTTTTAACACCGTCATCTGTACAGGTAGCTGCCTTTGTTATCTTTTCAGAATATCTGTGGGTATGCTCACCCTCTTCCTCCCAAAGGGCGGTGAAGGTAATGTCGGAATCGAACTCAAAGGTATCGTTGATATCCAGCAGATAACCCTTTTCTGCGTAATACCAGCCTTCAAGAGGAGTACCGTCAAGGAATGCCTGAGGATCCGTACCTATAACATCCGCATAGGTCTGACCGTTTTTGATAATATAAGCGGTAGATCCTGTCTTTGTTCCCATACCTGCATCAAAGGTAATTCTGTAGCCTGATGCGGGAATCTCACGGGTGATCTTCTCATTACATTTAATACAGATAGCCTCTTCTGTACCGTTGCTGTTGCCTGTTGCGGGAGTAACAACCGTCCAATCGGTTGCATAATGTCCCTCGTGGTAGATCTCGGTATGCTTGATGATTGCATCACAGAAATAGCAGTAGGTCTTGGTGTATCCGTTTTCGGTACAGCTTGCTGCCTTTGTTTCGGTATTACCCGGTGTGCAGGCATGAAGCACCGAACCCATCTGGGATCTGATATAGCTGAATATTCCCGTGCCGTCACAGGTAACATAGTCGAATACCATGACGCCTCTGACTCTTTCTTTTGAAACTATCTGACATTTATATCTGATAGATTCGGTGTCCTCGTAGGAGAGGAATATTCCCGTGGAGGGATTAAAGAGGTAGGGTGCCTTTGAGTTGTCATCCCAATAACGGGTATATCCGTTTCTGTTGACATAGGATGCCATCAGGAGATCGTAGTGATAGTTACTTGCCTGAAGAGCTGCGGGCTGGAACAGACCGTTGTTTCTGTTGGGAACACCGTTCCACTCTCTGGAGTAGAGACCCATACCCGAAACGATCTTATCACCGGGAATACCGAGTCCTTTGTACATATTGATATCGCCCTGAACAGAACCGCCTCTCGGAACATGACCGTAGGGGTCTATATTGTCAAAGGGAGGTGTGTGGTGGTGTGTATAAGGAACTGCCGTACCGCAATAGAGGTCGTAGTTCATTATGTTGAAATAATCAAGATACTGTGCACAGGCAACAAGGTCATATTTTTCTGTTGCCCAGTGTGCCGCAGGAGTAGCAATACTCAGTATGTACTGTCTGCCTGTCTGAGCGGTTCTGGCGTTGAATCTTGCTCTTATCTCACCTAAGAGAAGTGCAAACTCGTCTCTCAGGGAGAGGTCAGAGGGGAACTCAAAGTCTATATCAAGACCGTCGAAGTTGTTTGCAAACACTACACCTGTCAGGTGGTTTGCAAACTCGGCACGAAGCGCGGGTGTTCTTAACCAGTTTTCAAACTTAACTATATTTCTGTTGAATATGGTACAAACTATCTTGATGTTGGGGTTCTTGGCAGACGCTACCTGTCTCATATAGGCAGCCTCACCGAAGTAGGATTGCTGGAAAGGATATTCGCCGGGGCCGCCATCGATTGCAGGACCGAGGTAGTTAAGAACGTCGATATAGGGGAAGTCAACAGTGCCGTAAGCAACGTTCTTGTTGATATAAGCAACCACCTGCTGTTTTACAGAAGGAGGTATTTCGTTGTTTTCGCTGCAACCGCAGAGGGTACATACTCTGACAACGCTGTTACCCTCTCCTGTGTAATTCCAATCGGTAAAGGTATGACCAACCTTATCATATGTGATAGTCTTGTAATATCCGCATGTCTCGCAGGTAGCGGTATAGCTGCCCTCAGTCATGCAGGTGGAGTCGATTCTGAAGCTCTTTAGATGATGGTTGTCATGTCTTCCCCAGAGAGCGGTAAAGGAAGTACCGCGGTCTAAAGAGTATATTTCATCATCATAGTTGAGCTCTGAACTTGTTTCCTCGTTGTACCAACCCTTGAAGAGATAACCGGATCTGGTGGGTACGGGAAGCTCAAAGGCATCTGTATAGGCTTCGCCGTATGCTATCTCATAGCTCTGCCTGTCAAGGGGGAGATAACCCTCCATTGCATTGAAGGCCACTGTATATTTGTCGGCAGAGTCTACAGACTTACTCCACTGTGCATAGAGGATAACGGGATCACTTGTATCATAACCCGTAATAACATCGCCTGCTGCGTAGCTTTCGCCGCTTCCGTCAGGCTTGGTGTTCCAACCGAGAAATCTGCCGCCGTCATTTACAAATGAGTTGTTGCGGATCGTGTAATCGTCATAGCTGAAAAGTGTGGGACCGATATGCTCCATATATTCTACAATATCAGCACCCTCGCCGCCGTTAGCCTTATAGGTGACCGAGGGCTCCCATACAGCGTAGAGCTCAAGGGCTCTTTCGTCTATGGGAAGAATATAGGTGTAGAAATCCTCCCACTTGTAGCCGGGACCGTTGAATATAGGCATATCAAGCCATGTATCTGCAGTTTCGTAGCGGTAGATGTTTCCGTTCAAGAAAACTCTTGCATAGACCGCTTCGCCGTTTTCGTTAGTATAAAGACGGCAGCCGGGCTTTGCCGCAGCGTTTTCCCCGTCGGGAAAATCAAATAATCCAAAGGTTGTATCGTCGTGCTTCTGGATACTCCAGTTCACAACGTATCTTGACTGTCTGTCAGTACCTGTTGCGGGGAAGGTTCCGCCGTTGGCGTTATAGGAAACGGGGTTACCCCAGATACAATACAGGGTGGTGGATCTGTTGTCGGTATATCTTTCGTGATATCCGATACCGTCACCGAAGCCGTTGAACGCCTGAGAGGTATTCCATTCTATAAATACCATCAGATTGGTAACATCTCCGGATGCACCGGGAAGCATACCGTAATTCTGTTGGATAAGGTCCTTTTTATGGAAAAGCTCAAGGTCCTTTCCGGGGAACTTATACAGCTGTATCGCCGCGTTACCCCAACCGCGATTACCGTGATTAAGGATGACAGAGTATGCATAGGATGCATACAGCGTAGCGGAGCTGTTGACCAGGATCTGGTGATTCTGACCTGCAGGGTAGGTGATATCTCCTATATCTGCCTGCTCCTTTGAAAACGCCCAGCCGCGAAATACCATTCCGGGCTTTTGAGGTTCTGCGGAAAGGGTTATGATGGTACCGTTGTCAACGGTAATATCCTCAGGTCCGCCGATGC
Organism: Eubacteriales bacterium; assembly: GCA_045578685.1. Lineage (GTDB taxonomy): Bacteria > Bacillota > Clostridia > Oscillospirales > CAG-272 > RGIG7300. Next base: position 4,447 of record JAZNKU010000456.1, on the reverse strand, counting down.
CTCCGTTTACATCGAACATAACGGTGGACATGCTTGCGGCTCCAAGGGGGATTGTGAAGTTGATACATCCCATAAGAATCACAATGCACATTACCAAAGAAAGTATGCGTTTCATCTTGTCTCCTCCTATAATAAATTTATGTATAAATTATATCATATATGTTGAAAAAAGACAACAAAATGTTGAAAATATTATAAATTTTGGTAAAATTGCACAATGCAACCAAGAGAAACTACTTTGGTTGACAAACCGCACGAGGGATGGTATAATTTTACGGTAAAGGCGGTGAAATAATGAAAATATTATACATCAATGCATGTGTAAGGGATTGCTCGAGAACAAAAATGCTTGCAGAATATCTTTTAAACAGGCTTTCGGGCGTTATTACCGAGATAGCGCTTTGCGGTGCAGATATACACTCTATGGATGCTGTTGATCTACTTGCAAGAGATATGGGTACAGAGTGTTGTAAAAAACATGCCGAACAGTTTGCCGATGCCGATATTATCGTTATAGCCGCACCTTACTGGGATATGTCATTTCCCGCGTTGCTTAAGGAATATATTGAGAATGTATGTGTCAGCGGTGTTACCTTCAGATACGAAAACGACCGTCCCGTGGGACTGTGTAAGGCTAAGAAACTTTATTATATTACCACTGCGGGAGGTCCGTTCATCCCTGATTTCGGGTACAAATATATAGAGACTCTTGCCAAGAGCTTTTACGGTATACCCTATACCCGTTGCTTCTGTGCTGAGGGACTTGATATCTACGGTGCAGATATCGAATCCAAGCTCTCGGCTGTAAAGAGAGAAATCGACGATGAACCGCTCTGAGTTTGACAGATATGTAGCGGAGAGCTTCGGTATAGACAGAGAATATACCTTTGGGGATACAACCACTGCGGTATACCGCCATCCGTCTAACCGTAAGTGGTTTGCCATCGCTATGAATATCCCCAAAAGATGCCTCGGCATAGGTGACGAGGAGCATATTGATATTGTAAATCTCAAATGCGACCCGAATATAATTCCCGACCTTGTAAGGGAGGAGGGTATCTTTCCCGCCTATCATATGAACAAGACTCACTGGATATCGGTGCTGCTTGACGGTACAAAGGATGCAGACACCTTGAAGTGGCTTCTTGATATCAGTTACCGTCTCACCGATGTCAAAAGGAAAAAGTAAAATGAAAAAAAGAAAATTTTCGTTATCTACTACACATATAATACTGCTGAGCTTTCTTTTGGTGATAGTGTTGGGAACTCTGCTCCTTTCTTTACCTATTAGCTCTGCCGACGGTAAGGCGGTACCCTTTATTGATGCGCTTTTTACCGCAACTACCTCCACCTGTGTGACGGGACTTGTGGTCGCACCTACCATATCGGCATGGAGCAGCTTCGGTCATGCGGTCATACTCTGTCTTATACAGATAGGCGGTTTAGGTGTAATAACCGTGTTGTCAGGCATAATGATCCTTATGCACCGCCGTATCGGTATGGCAGACCGTGTACTCCTGCAGGATTCTTTCAATCTCAATTCACTTTCGGGCATGGTTCGTTTTGTCAAAAAGGTGGTGCTCGGTACCTTTATCATAGAGGGCATAGGTGCACTTTGTTATATGACCGTGTTTATACCCGAATTCGGTATTAGGGGAATATGGATATCCGTATTTACCTCTGTTTCTGCCTTCTGTAATGCGGGTATAGATATAATTGCGGACAACAGCCTTTGTAACTATGTCCTTGATCCTACCGTCAATTTTGTTACTATGCTGCTTATCATTCTCGGCGGTATAGGCTTTCCCGTATGGTGGGATATCATAGGTGCTGTAAAACATAAGGGCAGAAAAACTCTGACCTTACATTCCAAGATAGTACTCGCTATGACCCTTATACTGATAGCAGTGGGAGCTATGCTGATATTTATTTTTGAGTACAGCAATCCTGATACGATAGGCGGCTTTAATATATGGGAGAAGATACAAGCATCCCTGTTCCAGTCTGTTACCACAAGGACGGCAGGCTTTGCCACACTTCCTCAGGAAAATCTGACCAACGCTTCTTCGGTTTTGTGCTTGCTTTTGATGTTTATAGGTGGCTCACCGGTAGGAACGGCAGGCGGTATAAAAACGGTTACCTTTGCGGTGCTTATCGCATCAGCCCTTGCATCTGTACGAAACAGAGAGGATACGGTCCTGTTTAACAGGAAACTTACAAAACAGACGGTAAGTAAGGCGGTGGCGGTAGCAGTTACCTCGTTTGTCATACTTTTTGTATCAACGTTGCTGTTGTCTTATGTCACAGATGCCGACGCCCTTGATATAATGTACGAAACGGTCAGTGCTACAGCCACGGTAGGTCTGACCCGCGATCTTACCCCTTATCTCGGTACGGCAGGAAAGCTGATAATAACAGCTACTATGTATCTCGGCAGGGTGGGACCGATATCTCTCGCCGTTGCATTGAATATTAAAAAGAAGATCCCCGACCTTATCAAGAATCCCACGGAAGAAATAAGTGTAGGATAAGAAAGGAAACAGATATGAGTATCAATAAAAGTTCTGCAGTTTTAGGACTTGGCAGATACGGTATGGCGGTAGCACAGGAACTGGTGAACAGCGGTGCTGAAGTGTTGGCGGTAGATATAGATCAGCTTACGGTAAACAATGCTGCTTTAAGTATCCCCGTATGTAAATGTGCCGACGTTACCGAGCCCGAGGTAATAAAGCAGCTCGGTATATCCAATATAGACGTGGTAATTGTAGCAATGGGCGGCAACCTTGAATCAGCGGTCCTTGCGGTCACCTTATGCAAGGAGGCGGGCGTTCCGACTGTGATTGCAAAATGCGGAAGCGAAATGCACCGTAAGATACTCTCCCGTGTAGGAGCAGATATGGTCATCATTCCCGAAAAAGAATCGGGTATACGCCTGGCAAAGAATCTTGTCAGCGCAGGCTTTGCAGAGATGGTAGAGCTTTCGGATGCCGTATCTATGGTAGAGCTTAACGTAAGAAAGGAATGGCTCGGCAAGAGCTTGATGGAGCTGTCCCTTCGTCGCAAATACGGTATCAACGTAGTGGCCGTACGCAGGGGAGAAGATATTATTACTTCTATTGATCCTGCTATGCCCTTTGATAAGGATATGACACTTATCGTCATTGCCGAGACCGCAAAGCTGCAAAAACTTAAATAGACGGAGCTAATATGGAAATTCTTTACTGTGATAATGATATTATCGTATGTGTCAAGCCTGTAGGACTTGATTCTGAGCACGGTGTTCCCGATCTTTTAAGGGAAGAGCAGGGTGGCGAGATATATACCCTTCACCGTCTTGACCTAAATGTGGGCGGTGTTATGGTCTACGCCAGAAACAAAGCGGCTGCCGCAGAGCTTTCACAGGCTATACAAAACGGTGAGATGATAAAAGAATATATGGCTGTGGTTCACGGAGCACCTCCTGCAGAGGGCGACTGGGAGGATTTTCTTTACAAGGATTCCCGAAAAAATAAAGTATTTGTGGTTGACCGTATGCGCCGAGGCGTCAAGCGTGCAAGACTTGAATACAAGCGTCTTACCAAGGGTAAGACCTCTCTTGTGCGGATACGCTTGCATACAGGCAGAAGTCACCAGATAAGGGTGCAGTTTGCTTCCCGCAAGTTCCCCTTGGTGGGAGATCATAAATACGGGGCAAGGGATGAATGTGAAGCACCTATGCTGTATTCCTGCAAGCTGACCTTCCCGTATGAGGGAGATACGGTGTCATTCGAATCATCTCCCGAGTGGTAAAATGAGGTCATTATGCATTTAACTTTTACTTTCTTCTTTAACAGTATACTTTTAGGAATCGGACTTGCCATGGACGCCTTTTCGGTATCTATGGCAAACGGACTCAACGAGCCCTGTATGCGCCGCCGTAAGATGTGCGGTATCGCGGGTATGTTCGGTTTCTTTCAGGCACTTATGCCGATGATAGGCTGGTTTCTGGTACATAACCTGGTTATGTATTTTCATGCCGTGGAGCCCGTCATCCCGTGGATAGCCTTAGTGCTTCTGGGATTTATCGGCGGTAAGATGATATACGAGGGCGTTACAAGCGACTGTGATTGCTGCGAGAAGCCGGGTATAGGATTCTGGGCTTTGGTGGTGCAGGGAATTGCAACATCTATAGACGCCCTTTCGGTGGGACTTACCATCTCCGAATATAATTTTACCGAGGCTTTGCTTGCTTCTCTAATTATTGCCGCAGTTACCTTCGGTATCTGTATGGGCGGACTTACCATCGGGCGTAAGGCAGGAACCAAGCTGTCAAGCAAGGCGGGAATCCTCGGCGGCTCGATACTTATATTCATCGGTTTTGTAATCCTTATAAAGAGCTTTTTATAATATGGAAAATTTTATTTGTGCATCAATAGATATAGGAACCACCACGGTATCTGCGGTAGTC
>JAZNKU010000455.1:0-2559 GCA_045578685.1 Eubacteriales bacterium | reverse complement strand
TGCCGAGGCAAACGCCATCATTGCGGCTTCCCGTGAGCAGATGCTTGGTGCAACCATGTATATGGCTTGTATGGAAGGTGACAGCGACACTCTCAAGTCGGAGGCCAAGCGGTCTTAGGAAGACAAAGTGGCCAAACAACTCCTTGGCTCACAGAACGACATGGCTACGATCCGACTTGTTCATGCCGAGGCAAACGCCATCATTGCGGCTTCCCGTGAGCAGATGCTTGGTGCAACCATGTATATGGCTTGTATGGAAGGTGACAGCGACACTCTCGTTCCCGGCACCACATCCTGTGCGATGTGTAAGAGACTTGTTTTAAATGCAGGTATCACCACCCTTGTTGTCCGTGACACCAAGAACGAGTACCGCGTTATCGATACCCACTCATGGATCACCGACGACGACAGCCTTAACGGCACCTTAGGCTATTAAAATGCAGGCGTCTCTGTGTGCTGTCCCCGAGCTTGAGGATACCGATCTTGCACCGCGCAAGACCACCAAGGTATGCTTTGTCTGTACCGGAAACACCTGCCGCAGTCCTATGGCGGCGGCAGTATATAACCATCTCTGCAGGGGTAGTGACCGTTATGCCGTTTCTATGGGCTTGTATGCTTATGACGGTATGCCCATAAGCGAAAACGCGGCAAAGGCCCTTGAGTCAGAAGGTATAATTTCGAGCAGAGAGAATCCTTACCTTGACCATGTGGCAAGAAGCTGTAACGAGGATACTCTTTGCGGCTGTGACACTATCGTCGGAATTAGCGAGGCTCACACCCTTGAGCTTATTGCAAGATATCCGGAGCTTGCTTCGAAAATATATTCTATGCCCAAGAGCATATCCGACCCATACGGCGGAGATCTTGAGGTATACAAGGCTTGCCTTCGCGAGATAACGGAGGGCATAAAGGAGCTGTTCAATATTGATGATTGATATCACACCTATGACTGCCGAGTCAGCAATTAATGTAGCGGCTCTTGAGGCAAAATGCTTTAGCGATCCTTGGCCTTACGATTCTTTTATCAATACTTTGTCAAACGAGCATGCGGCGTATTTCACCCTTTATGCAGACGGTATTTTCTGCGGATATATCGGAATGTACGACCTTGTTGACGAGGTTTCTATCATCAACGTTGCAGTGGACCCTGCCTACAGAGGTAAGGGCTACGGAAAAATGCTTATGGACCGTGCCGAGGATTACGCTCAGGCTCACAGCTGTCCTATGATAACCCTTGAGGTAAGAGAGTCAAACGATGTCGCCCGTACCCTTTACGAAAAAACAGGCTACCGTATATTCGGTACACAGAAGAATTATTACACTAACCCCAAAGAAGACGCTATACTTTACTGTAAGGATATATAATGTTAGTTTTAGCTTTCGAGTCATCCTGTGATGAAACAGCAGCTGCTGTTGTATCTATAGACGAATCAGGTCGCAGGATCCTTTCCAATATCGTTGCCTCCCAGATATCGGTGCATGCACTCTACGGCGGAGTAGTCCCCGAGATTGCAAGCCGTGCCCATGTTGAGGCTATTTCAAATATCACATATGAAGCTCTTGAAAAAGCGGGAGTTACCCTTTCGGATATAGAGCTTATCGGTGTTACCAATACCCCCGGGCTTATCGGAGCTTTGCTCGTTGCCGTGAACTTTGCCAAGGCTCTTGCCTTTGCCAACAATATTCCTCTTGTGGCAGTAAACCACATCAAGGGACATGTTGCGGCAAATTATTTTGAATATCCGGAATTAGAACCTCCCTTCACCGCTCTTGTTGCTTCGGGAGGGCACACCTCTATTATAAGCGTGGACAGCTATACCGAGTACAACACCATCGGACGCACCCGTGACGATGCCATAGGCGAAGCCTTTGACAAAGTGGGACGGGTTATGGGGCTGCCCTATCCGGGCGGTAAGGAAATGGACCGTCTGGCATCTATAGGTAACCCCGATTATGCTAAATTCCCCTCCGGTGCTATCCACGACGACACCCTTGATTTCTCCTTCAGCGGTCTTAAGACCCATATAGTCAACCACCTGAACACCCTTACCCAGAAGGGCGAGGAGATACCAAAAGAAGATATCGCCGCCGCCTTTACAAAGACGGTATGCGATTCGGTCATTACCAAGTTAGATGCCGCACTAAAACAGACAGGTCACAAGAAGCTGGTTGTAGCAGGCGGTGTTTCGGCAAACTCACATTTAAGAGCAGCATTACAGAAATACTGTAAGAATCATCATATCGAGCTGTATATCCCTTCCCTTTCTCTCTGCGGAGATAACGGAGCAATGATAGCCGCACAGGCGTATTATGAGTTTATTGCAGGCGAAAGCCACGGCACCGACTTAAACGCTTTTGCGACAAAAAGAACCTGAAAATCACTGTTAAAAAATACGCTTTTCACATTCACAAAAACTTATTAAAGTTTTCCACACCCCTGTTGAAATGTGGGAAAAGCGATGGAAAAACCCGCTTTTTCGGCATAAATCAATGGTTTTTACCACATTTAGGTGTGGAAAACCCTGTTGACAGTGTGGGAAAAGAAAATTAACATATTAA
>JAZNKU010000454.1:0-9242 GCA_045578685.1 Eubacteriales bacterium | reverse complement strand
GAGATCCAGAAGACCGTGGTAATCGGTATATGCCTGAAAAAGCTCGGTGGAGGTGAACTCGGGATTGTGCTTGGGGTCCATACCCTCGTGACGGAAGATACGGCCTACCTCGTATACACGGTCCATACCGCCTACGATAAGTCTCTTTAAGTAAAGCTCTGTTTCGATACGGAGAACCATATCCATATCAAGAGTATTGTGGTGGGTATAGAAGGGACGGGCCGAAGCACCTATCTCAAAGGGAGTGAGGATAGGAGTGTCCACCTCAAGAAATCCCTTTTCGTCAAGGAAATGACGAAGCTCGCGGAGAATAAGACTTCTCTTTACGAAGGTATCCTTAACCTCGGGGTTAACGATAAGGTCAACATATCTCTGACGGTATCTGGTTTCACGGTCGGTAAGTCCGTGGAACTTTTCGGGAAGAGGAAGAAGGGACTTGGAAAGCAATGTTATCTCCTGTGCGGAAACCGACATCTCGCCCGTCTTGGTGGTAAATACAAAGCCCTTGATACCGATTATATCACCGATATCCCACTTCTTAAATTCAGGGTACATGCCCTCGGGAATATCGTCACGCTTAACATACACCTGAATTCTGCCGTCATTGTCCTGAATATGGCAGAACGCAGCCTTACCCATTATACGGCGGCTCATCATACGGCCTGCGATCATAACGGTCTGACCCTCAAGCTCTGCAAAATTCTCCTTGATGGTCTTGCTGGTATGTGTGAAATCAAACTTGGTTATCTCGAAGGGATCGTTACCTGCCTCTCTGAGAGCTGCAAGCTTATCTCTTCTTATCTTAAGGATCTCGGAAAGGTCCTGGGTTTCAATATTGTTGTTCTGTTCCATTGTTGTATCCTTTACAAATGCAAAATGCAAAATGCAAAATGCAAAATTATGGTTGAAAACCGCATTACGGTTTTCTTCTTTTAATTATGAATTAGTTTTTACTCTCTGATCACTTAGATATCTTTTTGATCTCAAGGTGTGCAACACCGCCGGGAGTTTCAAACTCAACGGTATCGCCTACCTTTGCACCCATAAGTGCCTTGCCTATGGGAGAAAGGTCGGAAACCTTGTTTTCAAGAGGGTTAGCCTCTGTAGAACCTACGATAGAGTATGCTACATCCTCATCAAACTCTACATCGTGTACAAGTACGGTGTTACCTACGTTTACAACATCGGTCTTGATATCTGTATCGCTGATCACCTTAACATGCTTGAGCATCTCCTCAAGCTCGATGATGCGGGACTCGGTCTTACCCTGCTCTGTCTTAGCCTCGTCGTACTCGCTGTTCTCGGATAAGTCACCGAAGGAAAGTGCTACACGGATAGCCTCAACATTATCCTTACGCTTGACTGTCTTTAAGTATTCTAACTCATCCTGTAATTTCTTAAGACCCTCGGGGGTTACTACAATAGTTTCTGCCATTGTTATATCTCCTTTAATTAATTATCATTTTCAAAGCTGAGGACAGCGGCATTAAGCTGTGTATCCTCTGCGTCTGTAAGCTTATACAGACTTATATTCTTTACCTCGTCTGCCATATCCACATCGATATCGGGCTTAACGCCAACACCGTCGTAGCCATCTGAGAAAGGAGGTTTATACATACGGTAAGTTATGCGCAGAGCCGAGCCGTTGATAAGAGGCAGGATGGTCTGCATGCTTCCCTTTCCGTAAGAGGTCTTACCGACTACGGTAGCAACCTCATAATCCTTCAGTGCCGAAGCAAAAAGCTCTGCGGCACTGGCGGTATTTTCGTTTATAAGTACGGCCATGGGGGCCTTGAAGCACTCTGCGTCAGATGTCCTCTGCTGCTCGGAGCCGTCCTTTGAGCATATACGGATGATAGGTCCCTCAGGGAGAAGAAAATCGAGTATCGGAACTACGCTCTCAAGATCTCCTCCGGGATTGTTTCTTACATCGAATACAAACCGCTCGGCACCCTCGCCCTGCAATCTTGCGATCTCGGACTTAAGCTGTGAGGGAGTGTTCATATCGAACTCCTCCATACGGATAACACCAGTTATACCGTCGGGATGCATATGTCCACGGGCGTTGCGCTGTGTTACCTTACGGCGGGTGATAGAGAAATCGACAGTCTCTTCACCGCGCTTGACCGAAAACTCTGCCACCGTATCAGCCTTGCCTGCCATAGCACTCAGGGCTTCGGTATAGGTCATAGCCGTAGCATCCTTGCCTGCGATAACCGATATCATATCGCCTATCATGACCCCTGCCTCTTCTGCAGGAGACTCGGGAACTACATTGACCACCTCAAGCATACTGTATTCGTCGTTATATACTACCGAAACTCCGATACCCACGGCCTCACCGTTGTTATCGGCGGTAAATTCCTCTACCCGTTCGGCATCCATATACTCGCCGTATCTGTCGCCGCTTCCGTATATATATCCTGCGATAAGAGCCTCTTCAAGAGCTTCGTCGTCCATCTCGCCGTAATAATAATCACGGTAAGCACTGTCGACTGCCTTGAGCATCTCCATGTCCTCAATATATCCATCGTCGCCCTCAAGCCCTCGCACGAAATTGTAGGTCGCGTTAAAGGTGATAAGAACGGCGATAAGTGCCGATATCAGCATCGCTGATATCAGCACCAAGATAGAAAATCTTTTTTTCATTTTATTTTGCCTTTGTTATCAGGGGGAAACGTAATTCTGAGGATTCTGTACCTGTCCGTTGACACGCACCTCAAAATGGAGGTGATTACCGGAGGAGGAGCCTGTGGTTCCCATTTCGGCAATATGCTGCCCCTGCGTTACTATCTGACCTGCCGAAACAAGAAGCTGGCTGTTGTGAGCATAGAGAGTAGCATATCCGTCACCGTGGTCAATAAGAATATAGTATCCGTAGCTGTAATGATACTTTGCTTCCAGAACCTCACCTGCCGCAGCTGCCACGATGTTTGTACCCGAGGGTGCGGGGATGTCTATACCAAGATGATAGTCGTATCTGCCCCAGAGCGTTCTGGGTCCGAAGGGAGAGGATATCCTTGCATATCCGGGTACGGGCCAGATAAGCTTGCCGCCGTATACGGGTCTGTATCCGCCGGAATTATTCTTGTTGGCCGCCGCCTGCTCCTTGGCTCTCTGTGCCAATAATGCCGCAATATCCTTGTTCGCCTGATCCTCTGCAGCCTTTGCTTTTTTGTATTCGGCTTCAAGGGCAACCTGGTCGGATTGGAGCTTCTCAATATAAGCAAGTGTGTTTGATATCTGATTCTTAAGATCCGCTTCCTTATCGACAAGGGAAGCCTCGGTCGCCTCCTGAGACCTTTTGGTCTCCTCGAGGACATATTTTTCCTCTTCAAGGGTGTTAAGCGAGTCCTGAAGTTCCTGCATAAGCGAGCGGTCAAAGTCAAGCATACTGCCCACACGCTCAACGGTCATAAGGAAATCAGCGAAGCTCTTTGCCTCAAATATCATTTCCAGATAGCTGGCGTTGCCCTCCTCGTATGTGAAGCGCAGACGCTCTACCATTATATCGTACTTCTGATCGATCTTTTCCTCAAGGGCTTCGATCTCCTTGCCCTTGTTCTCGATCTTATGTGTATATTCCTCTATAAGGAGCTTTGTTGCATCTATCTCGTTCTGAGTGGAGAGCACTAAGGAGTCGAGATACTCCTTCTGTCTTTCCTGCTCTGCCTCATTTGACTTTGCCGCCTCGAGCTTCTTTTTAAGCTCCGACTGCTCGTTCTGAAGAGAGTCTATCTTGTCCTCAAGGGCCTGCTCCGCCTCCTTGCTGGTATCTACCGCATATACATCGGTACCGTAAGGTATGGCAACGAAAACGAGAACAAAAGCCATTAAAAGGGCTGTTATAGCCTTGATAATATTAATTTTTTTCATATTCTGCCTCCTTAAGCCTTAAGGTGCTTGGAAAGCGAGATAGATGTACCGATGATACCGGTAATGACACCCACGGCTACAAAACCGATGAGCAATACCTGCTGAAGCTCACCGAAGGGTACTATATCTATCATGCCGTAGTTTGCATATACTGTATTATATACCGCACGGTATAAGAAATATTCAGCAGCAAATGCTATACCCGAAGAAACGACACCGATCACTATACCCTCAATAACGAAGGGTGTGGTGATAAACCATTTTGTTGCACCTACATAACGCATGATGGTAATCTCCTTGTTACGGGAGTGCACTGCTAACTTGATGGTATTGATGATAACGAATACGCTGACGAGGAAGAGTATCGCCAAGAACCACATAAATATGAATATTATACTGTTCTTAAGACTCTCTATGCTCTCAGCAAGATCTGCACGGCACTGTACCTTATGTACACCCTCTATCTGCTCAAGCTCCATCTGGAGAGAGGCAACCTTGTTGTTATCCTCATACTGAATGACAAATGTATCCGGATAGGGGTTTACGCCCGACTGGTCCATCTGATCAAAGAGGTCGGTAAAGTCGGAATATTTCTGTCTCTCCTCGATAAGGACCTCTTCCTTGGTGATAAGCTTGACGGACTCCTCGTTTACATTGTCGAGAAGACGTATGCGTCGTCCGATGGAATCAACATCCTCATCGGTAAGCTCGGTGTCACAGTATGCTACGATCTCGTTAAGAGATCCAAGCTGGTCAAGGTTGTAATTTATATTATATACAAGAAGTGCAAAGCTTCCCATAACGGTAAGACAGGACATAAGCACCGCAATAGATGCCACACTCATCATTCCGTTACGGAAAAGGCTCTTGAATGCCTGGGAGATAAGATAACCAAGACTGTATCTGCTTCTCTGCTTCTTACTCATCGAACATACCTCCTACCCTGTCATCAACGACATGTCCGTCCTTGATGGTGATAACTCGCTGCTGGAAGTAGTCAACGAAGTTCTTTTCGTGGGTAACCACGATAACTGTCTTACCGTGCTTATGGATCTTTATAAGCAGGTTCATTATTTCAAGACTGAGCTTGGGGTCGATATTACCGGTAGGCTCGTCTGCAATGATTATGCTGGGGTTGTTTGCAAGTGCACGGGCAAGGGCAACACGCTGCTGCTCACCGCCCGAAAGCTCGCGGGGGAAGGATTTAGCCTTATCCTGAAGGTTTACGATGCTGAGAATAGTGGGCACGCGGCGATTGATATCCCTGCTCGGAACACCGATGGCACGCATAGCAAATGCCACATTCTCAAATACCGTCTTGTTTGGGAAAAGTCTGAAATCCTGGAATACGATACCGAGATTTCTTCTGTAATAGGGAATCTTGCGATTAGGGGTTTTCTTAAGATCGTAACCGTCAACTATAAGAGAGCCCGAGGATATCTTTTCCTCACGGAAAAGGGTCTTGAGCATGGTGGACTTACCCGCACCCGACTCACCTACAATAAATACGAACTCGCCGTCGTCTATCTTAAGACTGACATCGTCGAGAGCAAGAGTACCGTTAGGGTACTTCTTACATACGTTCTTGAATTCAATCATACTTTAGCCTCCTTTGGGCGTAAATCAGAACTTAACCGGCTTGGATGTGAGATACTTCTTGACCATAAGTGCTACCTTGAAGGTGATAGCGTGTTCAAACTCGCGAAGGTCAAGTCCGGTAAGCTTACGGATCTTTTCAAGTCTGTATACGAGGGTGTTTCTATGTACGAAGAGCTTACGGGAGGTTTCTGAAACATTGAGGTTATTCTCAAAGAAGCACTGGATAGTCATCAGTGTCTCGCTGTCGAGAGATTCGAGAGAACCCTTCTTAAATACCTCCTGCAGGAACATCTCGCAGAGTGTGGTGGGCAGCTGATAGATAAGTCTGCCGATACCGAGGTTTTCATTGCTGATAATATTTTTTTCGGTATCAAACACCTTGCCTACCTCCAGAGCAACCTGTGCCTCCTTATAGGAGCGTGCAAGATCCTTGATGTTGTCTACCGCGGTACCTATACCTACAGAAACGCGGGTATAGAACTCGGTGGAGAAGGTGTCTGCCATAGTATGAGCGATCTTCTCTACCTCGCGGGTATCATAGTTTGCCTTGACCTCACGGACAAGGACGATGTCGTTCTCACCGACACTTATAACATAGTCCTTAGACTTATCGGGGAACATATTCTGCACCATATCAAAGGGAACCATATCTATCTTACCGAAGAACTTGATAAGATAAACTATACGGTACACATCGGTGCTGAAATGAAGCTCCTTGGACTTAATGTATATATCGCTGGGGAGAATGTTGTCAAGAATGATATTCTTGATAAACGAGCTCTTGTCATACTTCTCGTCGTAAAGACTCTTGATATTGTTGAGGGTGATGGCAAGGACCAGAGAGTTTTTCTCTGCTATCTCGTCGATACCTTCAACGAAAACGATGTATTCCGATTTAATGGAATTACCGATAGGACGGTAGGTGTAACCCTCGTAACGGATCATCTCACCTGCATAGGAAAGCTCCTCGCGCACACCCTGACGGGTCTCGCCTATACCTGAAAGTTCACTTGATGCGATCACGATGCCGTTTTCGTCCACGATACCGATAACACGGTCGATGGCTTCCTTCATCTGCTGAATTATACCTTGAAACAGTCTGTTGGACATATAAAGACTTCCTCCGAAATCATAATTTGTATATGTTTATTTGTGAAAAATCACGATACCCAAAAGCTAACCGAGGGCCAAAGAGTCTTTGCCGGTAGCCAACATTCACAGTTTTCGCTTCGGAATACTGTACAATTATACTACAAATTGTTCAAAATGTCAAATAGGATAGGCATTTTTTATAGAATATTAACAATTAGATAGTAGTGTCATTTTAAACAAAGGAAAATAAATCAAAGGGAATGCAGTTCAGCATTCCCTTAATCATCCTTGTTTTCTCTTGAATAAACGCAGCTGTTTTCTATCTTTTCAACCCCTACGCTAGACACGTCAAGTTAATTGAAAAGCGAGAACTGATGCTCCATAGCATCAAGGCAACAGTATATCTTATACTGTATCTCGTTCTGCTCGTCGGGATCGGGATTAGCATAATCTATAACGAATACGCTGATATGATAATCCTCGGTTACCGTCTTACGGACAAGATATATCTTGTTGATATCTTCTTCGTCTATTGACGCGATATAGTCAAGTATATACTCTAACATTTCCTCCGGTAGCTTCTTGGGGGAAAGCTTGTCACGACGGGTAAGCACATCCGCTTCGGAGTATTTGTCGATAACCTCCTGTACAAGTTCCACCAATCTCCGACGGTATATCTCAAGCTGCTCGGAATCACCTGTAAGACAACAGTAATGACCTATGATGTCAAGACCACCCGTAATTCCGTTATTGTTCTTCTCCATAGCGTAGTATATATGCCCGATACCCTTATCATCATAACGGTGCAGAAGAAGAATACCTTTTACATAATGAGCAAACGCCGTCGCAGCACCGTCAAACACCTCGATGACCTTGTCGCAGACCTTTTCTGCCGTTGAATTCATACCAAGATCCCGTAAAGCCGAAATAATACGCTGATGATCCTCTACAGTTACGGGCTTGCCCTCTGCAATCCATTCGTCAACTGTTTTTTTCGGCTTCGTATAGTATATCTCGCGGATCTCGGAATAATTTATATTTCGCTCATCGTATACTATACGCTCCACGTATTCAAGTGCCTTGGCTTTTTCCTTGGTAAAATTCTCCGTATCGGAGAACTCTATAATATCTGCTTCCGACATACCCATAGCACAAAGACGCATTTTTGTGGTAGGGTGTGTTGCGCTTCTTGAAATGATCTCCTTGTCGGTCAGCTCACGCCAGACTGCTTTTCTTTGTTTTATATATGCTTTGAATCTCTCTATATTCTTTGTGATAAAAAGCTTGTCCGGCTCCTCGGAGGTATATACATTTTCAAAATCCATTCCGTCAAGTTCCCAGCAATACAAACTATGATAATTTAGTTTAAGCAGCACAGATGCAGCCGATGACGCATCTCCCTTTTCCGCCATTATACGGTCAGCCTCCGCCTCGGCAATAAGGGTGTAGGCATATCGGTATAGCTCATACTGAAAAGAAAACAGAGTATCCGGATACAAAAACATAACAGAGGTAATACCGGACAGAAAATGAGGTGTTCCTCCCTGAGAAAGCCAATTCCCATAGTCTGACTCCTTGGATACCGAAATCTCGGTTTCCGCCATATGAGCAAACTCATGAAGCATAAGGGTATATAGTTCCTCCCTTGACAGAACCGACAGAAGTATCATACCTATCTGTACCGATATGACGCTTCCCATTCGACATATACCTGCGTTACAGTCTGCCATAAGACTTATTCGTATCTCTTTATCGCAACCAAGTTCTGATGCCGCCGCCCTTACCGTCTCATAGATCAGAGGAAAATCCTTGTCGGAGACATAAGTGGGATATTCTTCAAATATCACCTTAGGAGGTGAAAAACGGATACGGGAAAAGGTGCAGAGCCAAAGCAGTGAGGATATAAAAGCAAAGAAAACACTCGAATCATCCCCGTCAAGAGCTATGCCTCCACATATACCGAGCAAAGCTCCCAAAATCACGAATATAAGAGAATAGAAGCCCGTAGCCGTCCTGAGTTTCTTTAAAAGAACCGCCTTCTCCCGAGAGGTCTCCTCAGCATGCTCACGGTGAGAGAGCATAAATACCTGAGCTTCTTCTACAGTTCTGTTATTAAATTTACCTATATAGGCTCTCCTCAGTATGAGATTCAGTACCGCTATGACCACCGTCAATATAACAACCGCTGCAAAACCTCCATACGCAAATGTTAAAGGAATGATATTTTTTAAGGTTATACCTATAAGCACCGAGACTATACCCATAACAAAGGACAGAGCCAAAATAATATATCCTCGGATATTAAGTGCCCTCTGCTCCTTTGGCTTAAGGTTTTGTTGTTTATTTATTATATTAATTATTTCGTTGTTCTTTCCCGCCCTTACAGCGAAAACAAAACACATTATAACCGTTATCAGCTCCACCGCACCAAAGAAAGCGATTATGAATTTATCAGTACGTGTAAACTCGGATATCTCCCGTCCGCCCGTCAGAGCTACGGTGATAAATATCCATACAAACAACAGAGCTCCCAATACTATAGTTATCAAAAGATTATTTACAGGCCGTTTTTTCATTTTTGTTCCTCTTTGTTTTTTGTAATATAATTATACCATATTCCAAAGATATTTTCAATGTACAAAGAAGCTTTTTGACCGCAGGGGCATGCCCCTGCG
>JAZNKU010000453.1:0-2386 GCA_045578685.1 Eubacteriales bacterium | reverse complement strand
CCCCGATGTTATAATATAGGAGGAGACTGTGACCAAAAAAACCAATACCATTGCATTTTTAGGTGTATGTACGACTGTGGCTCTGGTCTTGTCCTATATAGAAGCGATTTTGCCACCGCTACTTGCGGCAGTTCCCGGAATCAAAATGGGTCTGCCCAATATCATCATTATGTTTTTGCTATACAGACGCGGTCCTGCGGCAGCTGTTACAGTTTCATTTTTAAGGATGATACTTGTCAGTCTGCTATTTGGAAATATGATGGCACTTATATATAGTTTGGCGGGCGGAGCGTTGAGTTTAATTGTGATGATAATACTTAAGCGTTTAAATTTTCTGTCTGAAGTCGGTGTCAGTGTTGCCGGTGGTGTTCTCCATAATGTAGGTCAGATATTGATGGCGATGTTCCTTTTAGAGACATCAGAGCTTGGATATTATCTGGTGGTCCTGACGATAGCAGGAACGATATCGGGGTTGCTTATCGGCCTGTGCGGAGCAGCGCTTATTAAACATATTCCGAACAAAATATGAAAGTACTTGACATTTCAACATCTTTAAGGTAATATATGTATGTTTGAAAATAAATTTGGAGGATTTTAACAATGAAAAGAAGCTTAATTCTCGTTCTCTGCCTTGTTATGGCACTTTCCGCAGTACTTGTTGGCTGCGGCACAGACAAGACTGGTTCTGACGCAGATAATAACGATACTGCTGCAACTCTTAAGTTCGGTTCCGGCGTATATGTAAGCACTCCCGCAACAACCGATGCTACCGTTGATAAGGACGGTTCCGGCAAGGTTGATGTTACCGTTGCAGCTGTATCCGTAGATGCAGACGGCAAGATCGTAGCTTGTGACATAGATACAGCAAGCAACACCGTAAACTTTACCGTCGACGGTAAGGCTGTAGCTAACACCGAGTTCAAGACTAAATATGAGACAGGTGCTGACTACAACATGGTTGCATACGGCGGTGCTGCTAAGGAATGGTTTGAGCAGGCTGACGCTTTTGAAGGCGTTGTAGCAGGCAAGACCCTTGAAGAGGTTAAGGCTCTTGTTGCGGAGGGTGATAAGGGTACCGATGAGGTAGTTAATGCAGGCTGCACCATTATGGTTGCTGAGTTCGTTTCTGCTATCGAGAAGGCGTACAACGCTGCTGCTGATTCTAAGGTAACCGCTGACCACACTCTTAAGGTTACCGCTTCTACCGAGCAGACCTGTAGCGACGCTACAATCGACAAGGACGGTTCCAACAAGGTTGCTACAACAGTATTTGCTGCAGCAGTTGATGCTGACGGTAAGGTCGTAGCTGCTGCTTCCGACTGTGTTGAGGTTACCTTTACATTTGACACCGCAGGTGTATCTACTCTTGATACAACAAAGCCTGTAACAACCAAGAAGGAAGCTGGCGCTGACTACGGTATGGTTGCATATGGCGGTGCTGCAAAGGAATGGTTCGAGCAGGCTGCTGCATTTGATGCAGCATGCATCGGCAAGACCGCTTCCGAGATCGCAGGTCTTATGGGCGAGGACGGTAAGGGCGTAGCTGATCTTCAGAGCGCAGGTTGTACAATCTATGTTACCGGCTTTGTAAAGGCAGCATCCAAGATCTAATCAACGAAAGCAGAAAAGGGGAACCTTGTTCCCCTTTTTATTTATATTTATGAAGATGCGTAATTTTTACGGTATTATTTCACTTATGTTAGCTATCGCATTGACACTCTGTTGCTGCGGTAAGACTGAAAATTTAAATAAATATTCCACCTATTCAATGGATTATTTTGATACGGTTATTACTATAACAGGCTACGAAAAGACCGAAGAAGAGTTTGACAGAATATCCGACGAGATGATATCGCAGTTGGCAGAGTATCATCGGCTTTATTCAATATACCACCGCTTTGACGGCATGGAAAACCTCTGTACGATAAACGAACTTGTAGACGGTGAGCACCGTACCGTGACCGTAGACCGTCGTATCATTGACATGCTTCTTTATGCCGTGGATATGTACCACAGAACCGACGGAATCATGAATATAGCCATGGGCAGTGTTCTGTCTCTTTGGCACGATTATCGTACGATAGGCAAGGATGATCCCGCTGTGGCTTCGCTCCCTCCTATGGATAAGCTTCTCGAGGCGGCAGAGCATACCGATATTACAAAGCTGGTCATTGACGAGGAAAATTGTACAGTTACCATTACAGACCCGCTGATGAAGCTCGACGTAGGTGCAATAGCCAAAGGCTATGCAACCGAGCGTGTGGCCGATACCTTTGAACAGAAGGGAATAACAGGTTATATATTAAACGTAGGCGGTAATGTCCGTACCATAGGAAGTAAAGGGGACGGTAATCCTTGGAGTGTCGGAATCGAGGATCCTGACGGA
>JAZNKU010000452.1:0-6566 GCA_045578685.1 Eubacteriales bacterium | reverse complement strand
TGAAGCGGTGCCGTTGCCGATAGCGATTATCTCAACACCGTGAGCCTCTACAAGTCGTTTAACGATACGCTTGGATTCCTCGATACGCTCCTGAGGCTTGGTGGGGTAGATAACGGCTGTGTCAAGGACCTTGCCCGTCTTATCGACTACCGCAAGCTTACAGCCTGTACGGTATCCGGGGTCAAAGCCCAAAGCGGTTTTACCCTTGACGGGAGGCTGCATAAGAAGGTTTTTAAGGTTTTCGGAGAAGAGCTTTATTGCGCCCTCGCTTGCCACATCGAAAAGGTCGCTTCTTATCTCACGCTCAATGGAGGGAGCGATAAGTCTTTCATAGCTGTCGATGGTCGCCTTTGCCATATAGGTGGTGGATTCACGGTCCATAAAGATGCCTATTTCCTTAAAGAGGTAGTTGAGTACGGCGTCCTTTGCTATCTCTACCTTGACCTTTAAGATATCCTCCTTTTCACCGCGGTTGATGGCAAGTACACGGTGTCCGGGAATCTTTTTAATAGGCTCTGTGTGATCGTAATACATATCGTAGACCGTGCTTTCCTCGGTGTCGGCAGAGGTTGTTATATGACCGAAATCAAAGGTAATGGCACGAATCTCCTTACGGTATTCCGCATTGTCGGATATATCCTCGGCTATGATGTCCATAGCACCCTGTAATGCCTCGGTATAGTCTGTCACACCCTTTTCTTCATCCACAAAGGTTGCGGCGGTGTCGATTATAGGCTCGTCATAGTGTTCACGCTGTTCAAAAATAAGCTGTGCCAGAGGCTCAAGACCCTTTTCGCGGGCAACACTTGCTCTGGTCTTTCTCTTCTGCTTAAAGGGACGGTAGATATCCTCGATCTCGGTGAGGGTAACGGCAGCATCAAGAGCCGCACTTATTTCATCTGTCAGCTTGCCCTGCTCGGCAATGGTCTCTCTTACCTTTTCACGGCGTTCTTCAAGGGAACGCAGGTAGTTAAGACGGTCGTAGAGGTCACGAAGTACGGTATCGTCAAGAGAGCCTGTAACCTCCTTACGGTATCTGGCGATAAAGGGGATGGTATTTCCCTCGTCAATGAGGGCAACTGTCGCCTCAAGGCGCTTCATGGGTATTGATAATTCGGTTGATAATGTTTGTAAGATGTCCATAGTGTTCCTTTCGTCACAAATGCAAAGTGCAAAATGCAAAATGCAAAATTGTGGTGACTTTTCTCCTTATAGTCGAAAAGCTTCATTAACTTGTATTTTCAATTTTTTATTTAGTAATTAAAACAGATGCGATCATGCAAACGCAAAGAGATTTTTGACACCTTGGTGGCAAAAATATCCTTAATTCCGCACTCCGCACTCCGCATTCCGCATTCTGAGGAGATTTATCTCCTCCTCTGTCAGCATACGCCATTCTCCCCGTTCAAGTGAGGGGTCAAGGGGTATATCCGCAAACCTTATTCTTTCAAGGTAAACGACCTTGTTTCCCACAGCACCGAGCATCTGCTTTATCTGGTGGTACTTGCCCTCGGTGAGGGTTATTTCCGCTTCGTATTCGGATATTACCTTTACCTTACAGGGCTTGGTGAGATATCCGCCCTCGATATGTACTCCCGCCTCAAGCTCGTCGGTGCGCTCTATAGGCTTTTCACAGCGGAAACGGTAGACCTTTTCGGCATGGTGTTTTGGGGAAAGCAGATTGTGGGCTAACTTTCCGTCGTCGGTGAGGATCATAAGCCCCACGGTATACTTATCAAGCCTGCCCACGGGGAAGAGGTCGAATTTTTGCAGCTCTTCACTTAAAAGCTGGGTCACGTAGGGAGCAGACTTATCATCCGTTGCCGAAACGTAGCCCTCAGGCTTGTTCAGCATTATATAACGAAACTCGCTGTATTCTATCACTCTGCCTCTTACGGCTATGGTGTCGGTAGTCTCCACCGACATATTGGGCTTTGTTGCAACTACTCCGTTGACCGTGACCTCTCCCCGCTTTACGGCTTTACCCGCTTCGCTTCGGCTGAGGGTCTTGGTCTCGGATAAGAATTTATCTAATCTCATAATACACTCCAAATCAAATATGCCCTATTCTAACATATTTTTTTGGAAAAGTAAAGCATGTAAAGTATTGACTTTATTGATATTTTGTGCAATAATTAACATTGGAAATTAATTATTTCGGAGGAAATATAAAATGGATAAAATCAGAGTAACGGTGTGGCACGAATTCCGCCACGAACGCGAGCCCGGCGGTGCGCAGGATATGTACCCCAACGGTATCCACGCTGTAATTAAGGAGTTCCTTGACAAGAACGACGATATGGACGTTCGTATCGTATGTCTTGACGATCCCGATCAGGGTCTGCCCGATGAGGTGCTTAACAATACAGACGTTCTTATGTGGTGGGGCCACGGCTTCCATTGGGAGGTTAAGGACGAGCTGGTTGACAAGATCGTAAACCGTGTTTATGTTGACGGTATGGGCTTTATCGGCCTGCACTCCGCTCATCACTCCAAGCCCTTCCGCAAGATGCTTGGCTGTACCGGTAACCTCGAGTGGGGCGAAAGCATCAAGGAAATCGTTTGGAACCTTGATCCCACACATCCTATCGCAGAGGGTCTGCCCAAGGCCTTTGAGCTTGAAGCTGATGAGCTCTATTCCGAGCCCTTCTTCATTCCCAAGCCTGATGATCTTATCTTCGGCGGTTGGTTTGAGCACGGTAATATCTTCCGTTCCGGCTGCACCTGGACCCGTGGTCTTGGTAAAATATTCTACTTCCAGCCCGGTCACGAGGACTGCCCCTCTTACTACAACCCCTACGTTCAGAAGATCCTTACAAACGCTGTTCGTTGGGCTAAGCCTAACAAGACAGAGGTTATAAACAAGTGTCCTTACTCCGGTGAAGGCTTCCTTAAGATGGCAGAGCCTAAATACTTCGATTAAGCGGGGAGCCCCCGCGGGCATAATCGGGTCTTTCGCTCATTTTGGTTTGTGAGCTTTGTGCCCGATATGATGTATATTCAAGACTAAGTTAATAAAAGGCAGTTTCGACTGCCTTTTATTTGAATATGGAGAAATAAGATGAAATTTTTTGCTGATTACCATAAGTCTCTTGAGGTTCTGGAGATGAATCCCGTAAAGTCAAGAGCTTACTACATACCCTACCATTCCGAGGAGGCTGCACTTAAGGGCGAACGCACAGAATCCGCATACTACCGTGATATGTGCGGAGAGTGGGACTTTAAGTATTTTTCCTCTATTCAGGATATCTACGATTTCAGAGGAAAGAAGTTCACCACCGAGGGCTTTGATAAGATAGACGTGCCCCGTTGCTGGCAGACCTATACCGAGCGTAATTACGACAAGCCTCAGTACACCAACTTCAACTACCCCTTCCCCGTAGATCCCCCTCACGTTCCCGACGATATTCCCTGCGGTCTTTACGTTCGTGATTTTGAGTTTACCCGTGAGGAAATACTTGATAAGGATCTCTTTATCAACTTTGAGGGTGTGGATTCCTGCTTCTATATGTGGATAAACGACGATATTGCACTTTATTCTCAGGCGGCTCACACCACAACCGAAATGCGTATCAACGATTATCTGCTTCCCGGCAAGAACACCTTTAAAGTGCTTGTTCTCAAGTGGGGTGCTTGCAGTTATCTTGAGGATCAGGATAAGTGGAGAATGTCGGGCATCTTCCGTGACGTTTACGTGCTTGTCCGTGAAAAGAAGCATATCGTTGACTACTCTGTCAAGGCTGAGCCTGATAACAAGTTCAAGAACGGTAAAATAGACGTTAAGATCGAAACTTCCGAACCCTGCGAGGTTGAGTATTTCCTCTATGATATGGCAGGAAATGTTGTGGCAGAGGGTAAGACAGAGGACAGCATTTCTATAGATATCAAGAGTGTAAATCTCTGGTCAAGTGAAGATCCCTATCTCTATACACTTATTCTCAAATGCGGTGACGAATACATCAAACAGAATATAGGTGTACGTAAAGTAGAGATCAAGAAGGGAATCATGCTTGTCAACGGTCAGCCTATCAAGCTTATGGGTGTTAACCGTCACGACAGCCATCCCGAGCTTGGATATACCACTCCCCCCGAGCATATGCTCCGTGATCTCTATATAATGAAGGCTCACAATATGAATACCGTCCGTTGCAGCCACTACCCCTCTGATCCCCGTTTCTACGATATGTGTGACGAGGTTGGTATGTATGTTGTTGACGAAGCGGACATCGAGACCCACGGCTTTGATTCTGTGGGCAACCGTTCTCTCATTTCCGACGATCCCGCATGGGAGGGTATGTATATGATGCGACTTGTCAAGATGTATCAGCGTGACAAGAACCATCCTTCCATCATTATGTGGTCCCTTGGTAACGAAAGCGGCTTTGGCTGTAACCACAAGGCTATGTCAAAGTATCTTCGCGAGAACGATCCTACCCGTCTTGTTCACTACGAGGGTGCTAACACACCTCAGAACGAGGGCAGACAGGACGATTGTGTGGATATGGAGAGCCATATGTACACACCTACTCCCGATCTTAAGAAGTACCTTGCAAATAAGAAGTACAAGCAGCCCCTTTTCCTCTGCGAATACTGTCACGCTATGGGTAACGGTCCCGGCGATCTCAAGGAATACTGGGATATGATAGATGAAGAGCCCCGCTTTATGGGCGGCTGTATCTGGGAATACACCGATCACTCTGTAATGCACAAGGGTAACTTCACCTACGGCGGCGACTTCGGTGACTTCCCCAACGACGGCAACTTCTGTGTTGACGGTCTGGTTTATCCCGACAGAAGAATAAGCACAGGTATGCTTGAAGCCAAGGAGGTATACGCTCCCGTTAAGGTTACAAAGAACGAGGACGGCACTGTTAAGGTATTTAACAGAAGATACTTTACAAACATAGATGACCTTACTATGAAGTACACCGTTACCGTTAACGGCAAAAAGGCATATAGCGGCAAGGTAGACCTTGATATCCCCCCACGCAACTACGCTACCTATAAGTTCAATATCCCGGTGGAGGGTGAGTTCATATATCTTGACCTTTCCTTTGTTTCAAAGGTAGACGAGGCTTGGGCAGACTCAGGTTATGAGGTTTGCCACGCACAGGTAGAATATGCACGGGACGACTTTATGCTTATGCATAAGGGTAACGGTCTTGTAACAAGCCTTGACGGTGACTGTATGGAGGTTGCCGCAGGCGATGTTAAGTTCGTCTTTAACAAGAATAAAGGTGTTCTTGAAAATATAATCAAAGACGGCAGAGAACTGTTAGCTTCTCCTGTTGAGCTCAACATTTGGAGAGCTCCTATTGACAACGACAGAGTTGTCAAGCACTCCTGGTGGCAGAGAGGTCTTCCTTACTGTGAAATGAAGTGCTACTCTGCGGAGATCGTTGAAGCAACCGAGGAAAAGACGGTATTTAAGTCACTTGTATCTTTGGGTGCTCCCATCGTTGCTCCTGTATTAAAGGCGGAAATGACCTATACCGTATATGCGGACGCCTCGGTTGAGGTTGGCGTATCCGCTGACGTGGCAGAGGATGTGCCCTCACTTCCCCGCTTCGGTCTTAAGCTTAAGACTGCACCCGGCTTTGAGAAGATGAGCTACTTCGGCTACGGTCCCGTAGAGAGCTACTCGGATAAACGTCTTGCAGCTTCTATGGGTTACTACAAGACCACCGTAAACAAGAACTTTGAACATTATATCCGTCCTCAGGAAAACGGCAGCCACTACGGCACCGTTTACGCTGTCCTTGCTTCAAAGGATGATACCCTCACCTTTATCGCAAAAGAGGGTATGAGCTTCTCGGCTAAGCATTTTACAGATTGGCAGCTTACCGAAACTACCCACGACCATCTCCTTAAGCCTATGAAGGAAACTGTGGTAGGACTTGACTACAAGATGTCGGGTATCGGCTCTCATTCCTGCGGTCCCGTGCTTGCAAAGGAATATCAGGTAGACGAAAAGCATATTGAGTTTAAGGTAACTATAAAGGCATAAAACAAATTTTGTAAAAACTCTTGATTTATTAATACAAAAATAGTAAAATGTCTGTATACGCATTAAAATAATTTGATAGGAGATATAAAAATGGCTTTAGTTACAACAAAAGAAATGTTCAAGAAAGCTTATGACGGCGGCTATGCTATCGGTGCTTTCAACATCAATAATATGGAGATAGTTCAGGCTATCACCGAGGCAGCAGGCGAGCTTCGTTCTCCCGTTGTTCTTCAGGTTTCTGCAGGCGCACGTAAGTACGCTAAGCAGGAGTACCTCCTTGCACTTGCTCAGGCAGCTATCAAGGATGCTGACATCGACCTCGCTCTTCACCTTGACCACGGTGCAGACTTTGAGATCTGTAAGGCTTGTATCGACGGCGGCTTTACCTCCGTTATGATCGACGGCTCTCACCACTCCTTCGAGGATAACATCGCTGTTACCAAGAAGGTAGTTGAGTACGCTCACGAGCGTGGCGTAGTTGTTGAGGGTGAGCTTGGTGTGCTTGCAGGTGTTGAGGACGACGTTGTTGCTGAGGATTCCACCTATACCCGTCCCGAGG
>JAZNKU010000451.1:0-8512 GCA_045578685.1 Eubacteriales bacterium | reverse complement strand
TATGGAATACTGGGATGCTATCATCACCTACGAGCAGTATACAGAGAACTTTGACTACCTTATGGGTCTCTGGGAAAAGGCTGAAGCCCTTGCTTACACCGACGAGCAGAAGCTCAATGTACGCAGAAGCAAGGTTCAGATGGAGTACATCAAGGTTTGTCTTGCATACGAGACCTACAAGCGCTCCGGATCTGAGGCAGATCTTGAGAACTTTAAGGCTGTCAACATTGCATACGGCGAATACCTTGATACTCTCGGTCATTGTAAGTATAAGCTCCCCTATAACTGGAGAGTAGATACCGATCCCAAGCTTTGGGTAAATAACTCCAAGGACTGCTGGGACGGCGGTGACAGCTCTCAGGGTGCTGTATGCCCCTGCAGAGAGGTTGACGAAAACGGCAAGCCTACAAGCGGCTGTACCTGCCAGGGGTAACCCCTGGACCTATAATCGGGTGAGGAACGGTCAAAACCGTTCAGTATCACACGATGATGAAGTTAACAACAAGCATAAAAGACTCCCGATTTCGGGAGTCTTTTTCTATGTTATTGTACTGAATTTTCTTCACCCTCGTGTGATGGTAAACAGCTTCAACTGAACCTCACCCTCGTGTGATCGTAAACAATTTCAACTGTACTTCACCCGATTATACGGTCCAGGACTTAGTCCTGCTGGCCGAAGCGCTCTGCTACGTAGGAATCGTAGTTTGTCTGCTTGTCGTAGAACTGACCGGGGGTTACGTCGATGATGCGGTTTGCAATAGTCTCGGTGAACTGATGGTCGTGAGAGCAGAAGAGGATTGTTTCGGTAAACTCGGTAAGACCTTTGTTGAGAGCCTGAATAGACTCAAGGTCGAGGTGGTCGGTAGGCTCGTCAAGGATAAGCACGTTTGCTGCCTCAAGCATCATCTTACAGAGCATACATCTTACTCTTTCACCACCGGAAAGCACCTTTGCGCTCTTGGCTGCCTCGTCGCCCGAGAAGAGAAGTCTGCCCAGCCAACCGCGAACGTCTGCCTCGTATACAAGGTCGCTGTAGTTTCTTACCCAGTCGATGAGAGAATCCTCACAGCCGTCAAAGTACTTGGAGTTGTCGGTGGGAAAGTAGGACTGACTGGTGGTAACGCCCCACTTGATCTCGCCCTCATCAGGCTCCATCTCGCCTGCAAGTATAGAGAAGAGTGTTGTTCTTGCAACAGGGTCGGAGCCGACAAATGCAACCTTATCATCGGGACGGATGATAAAGCTTACATTGTCAAGGACTTTACGGTCACCGATGGTCTTGGAGAGGTTTGTAACAGTCAGAACCTCGTTACCGATCTCACGGGTAGGCTTGAATGCAATGTAGGGGAATCTTCTGGAAGAAACCTCTTCAGCCTCAAGGGAGATATTATCAAGCAGCTTCTTACGGCTGGTAGCCTGCTTGTGCTTAGAAGCGTTAGCGGAGAATCGGGAGATAAATTCCTGCAGCTCCTTGATCTTCTGCTCAGCCTTCTTGTTCTGCTCCTTGATCTGACGCTGTCTGATCTGGGTATATTCGAACCAGAAGTCGTAGTTACCTACAACTGTGGTGATCTTACCGAAGTCAACGTCAACGATGTGTGTACAGATCTTATTTAAGAAATGACGGTCGTGGGATACGACGATGACCGTGTTGGGGAAGTCTATAAGGAAGTCCTCAAGCCAAGCGATGGTCTCAAGGTCGAGGTGGTTTGTAGGCTCGTCCATGAGAAGGATGTCGGGGTTGCCGAAGAGTGCCTGAGCAAGAAGCACCTTTACCTTGATGTCAGCGGGACACTCTGCCATCTGCATATAGTGATACTCGCTTGTGATACCGAGGGAGTTTAATAGGATCTCCGCATCCGACTCTGCGGTCCAGCCGTCAAGCTCGGCAAAGCGTTCCTCGAGGTCACAGAGGATCATACCCTCCTCCTCGGTCATCTCTTCCTTGGAATAATAATATTCCTTCTTATCCATAATGTCGCAGAGCTCGGTGTTACCCAGTATTACGGTCTTAAGGACGGTATGCTCGTCGAACATAAAGTGGTCCTGCTTAAGCACAGACATACGCTCCTTGGGATCGCGGTAAACCTCACCTGAGGTAGACTCGATCTCGCCGGAGAGGATCTTTAAGAGGGTGGACTTACCTGCACCGTTTGCACCGATGATACCGTAGCAGTTACCGGGTGTAAAGGAGAGGTTAGCGTTTTTAAATAATGTTCTTCCACCGTACTGGAGGGAGAGGTCGTTGGTTGATATCATGTATATATATTTCCTTTCAACTGTTTATCGGTTATTCGTTATTCACTATTCATTATTCACTATTCACTAACTATCGGTTTTATATAACAAGTGAATAGTGAATAGAGAATAGATAATAGTGAATAGTGATGGTTGAAAACCGCCTTGGCGGTTTTCCTCCTTAATTTTGCATTTTGCATTTTGCATTTTGCATTCCTTCTACAACCGAGTAAGGAATAGAAAGATTACCTAAACCTCTGCCAATCGCTATATGAGGCTTGAACGCACCGTGGAAGTCGGTGCCGCCTGAAATTGCAAGACCAAGCTCTGCTGCCATTGCTTGATATTCCTCTTGCATCTCGGGAGTGTAGTCTGTGTAGTAGCCTTCAACACCATAAAGACCCTTTGCCTTTAAGCGGGTGAGGAAGGCTTTTAATTCATCGTGAGGCTTGCGGGTAAGGTGCAGGTGAGCAACAAAAGCCTTACCTCCTGCCTGTGTGATCAGCTCAACACATTCTTCATCTGTCAGAGCCTGTCTGCCAGAATAAGCGGGTCTGCCGTTGGCAAGATACTTGTCAAAGGCTTCTCTTACCGACTCGCAGTAGCCCTTCTTTACCATTATCTTTGCAAAGTGGGCACGGCAGAGCACATCTGTCTCGGCTATTTCCTCAACCTCGTGCATTGTAACGTCAAAGCCAAGTCCACGGAGCTTTTCGCATATCTCTTCTTCTCGCTCGATACGCACCTGACGCACATATTTGAGCTTTTCGAGAAGAACCTCGTTATTAATGTCTATAAAATATCCGAGGATATGGGTTTCGGTATCAGATTCTGCCGAGAGCTCTATTGCAGGGATGACCTCAATACCGATACGCTCGCCTTCAGCCACCGCCTCGGCAACACCCGAAAGGCTGTCATGGTCGGAAAGTGCAATAGCGGAGATACCCTCCGCCTTTGCGTGGCGTACCAGCTCTGTAGGAGTCATAGAGCCGTCCGAATATATCGAATGTGTGTGTAAGTCTATTATTTTTTCCATAATCATAAGGTCCAAAGTCCGAGAGCAGGATTACTGATATAGAATATTTCCTCACCGTCAACTGTGTGGAAACCGTCTGTCAGCACCTTGGGATCATATTTCTTTATTATTTCATCGTAGGGAATATACTTAAAGTTGACTCCCTCAACCTCTTCCTTGCCTATCTCCTTTGTACAGTAGGTGATAGAGAAGCGGTCATCGCTTGAACCGTGGATAAGATGAGCCGCAACAGAGAGATTCTTCTTGAGATCCTCGTGTTCTTTTACAAGCTCCAGCACCTTTTCTCTGCCAACGTAGCCGTATTTACGGATGAGGCGGTCATTTTCTTCATCCTCACCGAATTTTTTAACAGCGGGAGCAAGGATAATAAGCTCGCCCTCATCGGCGATAGCCATACGGGTACGGTAAACAGCCTTGTTACCGAGCCAAGTGCTCTTGAACTCTCTGGGGTCAAGATAAACTACAACCTTTTTAAGAGGCTTATCCATCTTGTTGAGGTTAGTATCCTGACTGTTCTTTACCGCCATCTCAAAGAGCTCACGCTTTCTGCCTATATACAGACCGTGGATGAAGGTATCGTCCCCCTTGTTTGTGGTAACGGTAAGAACATACATAAGAGGAACCTCGGAGAGAAAGTTTTCCTCAGCGTAGTCAAATACCTTTCTTACAGGTGAAAAGTCCTTGCCCATAATACGCTCCATACCGTAGAAGGCACCCAGCATATGGGAGGAGTTTATCATAGAGGATCCGCCACAGCCTACAAAGATGTTCTTGGAGTAGTTTGCCATACCCACTACCTCGTGGGGAACTACCTGACCGGCGGAGATAATGAGGTCGTATTTCTTATCCATAATACGGCGGTTGACCTCAACATCTATCTTATCGGTAACAAGGCCCTCGGAAACCTCTGAAACAAATTCACCGGGAACCTCGCCTAACTTTATAACGTCTGTTTTCCAGTTGTGTACAAGTATCTTTTCGAAGGGAACGTCTGCACCGAAGAACGCCTTGCATTCAGCCTCGGTCATGGGTTCGTGAGTGCCGAGGGCAGGCATAATGTCAACCTCGCACTTGTCCTTTAAAAGATCGTAATAAATTTCGGTTATCTTGCCTGCGCCCGAATACATACGGGTGTAGTCGGGAGGCAGAATGAGAACCTTTTTCAGATCCTTGCCCTCAAGGGATTTTGCAAGAGCCTCGCGGAGCTCGGTATCATTTAAGCCTTCTTTGCTTTCGTAAAACATAATTCTTTCCTTTTATATAAACAAAATCACAAGTATTTTAGCACAAGGGTACCCTAAAGTCAATAATCATACAGATATATTATTGCCCGATCCTTGTAAATTTACATTTCGTTATTTTCCTCAAGTATCCTGTCAAGGATAGATATTACCTCGTCGGCAGACTCGGAGTGATTGATATCCACTCTTGCTGTGGTGGCAGAGCGCATTCCCTTGAGATACCACGCAAGATGCTTTCGTGCTTCTCTTATACCCGTATACTCACCTTTATCCGCTATAAGCATCGTAAGATGTTCCTTTGCGACGGTAATACGCTCACTAACAGAGGGAGCCGTATATTCTTTTCCCTCTATGCCGGAGATTATTTCCTTGAATATCCACGGATTACCGTAAGCACCCCTTGCCACCATTATCCCGTCACAGCCGGTATATTCCAGCATATGCAGAGCATCAGCAGATGTATATATGTCGCCGTTACCCAGTACGGGCACCGAAACGGCATTTTTTACATCCTTTATTATATCAAGGTCAACACCGGGATTGTACATCTGAGATCTGGTACGGCCGTGAACGCATATCATATCGGCTCCCGCCTTTTCTATACGGCATGCAAGCTCTACGGCGTTTTTACTTTTTTCATCCCACCCCGCTCTTATCTTGACAGACAGAGGAAGGGTGATGGCAGAGCGAACCGCCCTCACTATCTCCTCGGCAAGCTCGGGGTCCTTCATCAGAGCAGAACCCTCGCCGTTGGTAACGATCTTTTTTACGGGACAGCCCATATTGATGTCTATCATATGAGGTCTGAATCTTTTTTCAAGTCCTGCCGCAGCCTCTGCCATAATATCAGGCTCGTGACCGAATATCTGTATAGAGCAGGGAGAGGTGAGAGCGTCAAATTTTGCCAGATCCTCTGTTTTTTCGTCTCCGTAGTGCAGAGCCTTTGCCGACAGCATCTCGGTAACCGACATTTCAGCACCCATACGGTGACATAAAACCCTCATGGAATAATCGGTCACACCTGCCATGGGAGCGAGGAAGATACCGTGTCTGAAATTTATATCTTTAAGCTGCATAATAACTCCAAAAAATGTAGTAATTTCAGTATATAACAACAATATACCCTTTTCAACCCAATGTATTATATAAATGTTCAATAAATATTAATAAATTTGTGAATTTTTATTGACAAACAGTTTTTTGTGTGTTATAATTTGGCATATTTATTTTTTATTCACATTTTCAGGAGGATTTCAATTATGTCCAAGAAGATTATTGCTCTTGTTATGGCAATGCTCATGCTCGTAACAGTATTTGCAGCTTGCGGTAGCAAGACCACAGAAAACGGTGCAGACGGCACTATCAAGATCGGTCTCTCCGGTCCCCTTACAGGCGCTGCGGCAGTTTACGGCGTTGCAGTTAAGAATGCGGCTGAGATGGCTGCAGAAGAGATCAACGCTGACGGCGGCATGAACGGTATCAACATCGAGATTCTTGCTACCGACGACGCTCACGACCCCGCAAAGGTTTCCACCAACTACTACAACATGGTTGGCGAAGGCATGCAGGTTTCTCTCGGTTGCGTAACCTCTAACCCCTGCCTTGAGTTCTGCAAGCTTTCTGCAGAAGACAATGTGTTCTTCATCACACCTTCCGCTTCCAACGACGATGTTCCTGCAGAAGCAAACGCATACCAGATGTGCTTCGCTGACGGTAATCAGGGTGGTGTTGCAGCTAACACAGTAAACAATCTCGGTCTTACAAAGATCGGTATCTTCTACAAGTCCGACGACTCCTACTCCAACGGTATCTACGAGCAGTTCAAGGCTAACCTCAACGAGGGTATCGAGACCGTAGAGGCAGTATTCACCAGTGCGAACGAGACTGACTTCTCCACACAGATCAGCTCTCTCAAGGACTGTGAGTTCATCTTCATGCCTATCTACTATACTCCCGCTTCTCTCTTCATGACACAGGCTAAGGACGTTATGAGCACTTCCACCGTATACTTCGGTTGCGACGGCTTCGACGGTATCGAGTCTGCAGAGGGCTTTGACATCACAACCATTCCTCAGAAGGTTACAATGCTTTCTCACTTCAACTCCAAGGCTACCGAGGGTATGGCAGCAGACTTCATCGCTAAGTACACCGACAAGTATGGTGCTGACACTCTCAACCAGTTCGGTGCTTCCGCATACGACTGTGTATACGCACTCGTAGCAGCTATGGAAAAGGCTATCGAGAACGGCAAGACTGTTGACGCTTCTACATCCGCTTCCGATCTCTGCGATATACTCAAGGAGGTATTCCAGGGCGGCTTCACCTTTGCAGGTGTTACCGGCGAGAGCATTTCTTGGGATGAGAGCGGTTACGTTGCTAAGGACGCTATCCAGTACGTAATCAAAGAGGCTAACGCTTAATTTATAATCGAAAATATCAGTTTGCCGGCTCAGATTTTCTGCACCGGCAAATTGTCATATTTTGTAGACGGGAAAAACAATGGAAATTTTAGAAACTTTGATAAACGGTTTAAGCATCGGCGGTACATATGCCATGATAGCTCTGGGCTATACGATGGTTTACGGTATTGCAAAAATGCTTAACTTTGCCCACGGTGACGTTATTATGGTGGGCGGCTATACCATATATGTGGTTATGGCGCAGACCGGATATCCGCTTATCGGACTTGCGGCGGCAATACTGTTCTGTATGATATTAGGTGTTACCGTAGAGAAGTTAGCTTATAAGCCTCTTCGCGGTGCATCCCCCCTTGCCGTGCTTATTACTGCTATCGGTGTCAGCTACCTTTTGCAGAGTACGGCACAGATGATATTCGGTTCATCTCCCAAGATGGTCACACTTCTTGATCTCGGTAATGTAAAGCTGGGCTCTCTCAAGATCCAGTGGAATGTTATTATCACCCTTATCGCATCCTTTGTTATAATGCTTATACTTACCCTTTTCGTTAAGTATACCAGAACAGGACGCGCGATGGTAGCGGTATCCGAGGACAAGGGCGCGGCTCAGCTTATGGGTATCAACTCCAACGCTATCATCACTCTTACCTTTGCGATAGGCTCAGCTCTTGCGGCATGCGCAGGCTTCTTTATGCTTATGAAATCCCCCAGCTTATCCAATACAATGGGTGCTATGCCCGGTATCAAGGCGTTTACCGCCGCGGTTATCGGCGGTATCGGTTCTATCCCCGGCGCAATGCTGGGCGGTATCCTTATCGGTATCGTAGAGGCGATCTCCTACAAGATCACCGTTATAGCACCTTATACAGACGCTATCGAATTTTTGATCCTTATCATTATCCTGTTGGTTAAGCCCTCCGGTATTCTTGGTAAGAAGAGAAGGGAGAAGGTATAATGAAGAAGAATTTCAAAATAAAGCATTATATCAACTACATCGTAGTTGCGGCTCTCGGTATTCTCTTTACCGTGATGGCACTGACCGATTCCTTTGCCAGCCCTCTGGCACTTATACAGCTTGAGAAGATAGTTATAGCCGTTCTTTTGGCGGTATCCCTCAGCGTAGTTGTCGGCTTCTTAGGCGAGCTTTCACTCGGTCATGCAGGCTTTATGTGCGTGGGTGCGTATCTGGGCGGTAAGGTCTCCGTGCTTCTTGAGCCTGTACTTGGAAATTCCTTCCCTACGCTCCTTATCAGTATGGCTGTGGGCGGGGTGGTTGCTGCAGTTTTCGGTGTTATCATCGGTCTTCCCGCACTTCGTCTGCGCGGTGACTACTTAGCTATCGTTACCCTTGCCTTCGGTGAGATAGTACGTTCTATCTTTATGAACTCCTCAAGAGAGACCTTCGGCGGATCTCTCGGTCTTGCTACTCCCCGTTTTGATAAGAAGTACCTCTTTATAGTGGGCTTCGTTATGGTGCTTATCTGTCTGGCGGTTATCCAGAATATGATGAAGAGTAAGCTCGGACGCGCCATCACCTCTATTCGTGACAGCGAGATCTCAGCCCGTGCTACAGGTATCAA
>JAZNKU010000450.1:0-5970 GCA_045578685.1 Eubacteriales bacterium | reverse complement strand
TCAGAAGGCAAAGACCGCTGAGGTTATGAAGAAGCTTCCCCTTGCTGACCTTACAACCGATGCTTTCGGTGGCGGCAAGACCGAGGAGCTTTGGAACAATCCCGTATGGGATGAGATGTCCCAGACCTGTCTTGGCTGCGGTACATGTACATTTGTGTGCCCCACCTGTCAGTGCTATGACATCAAGGACTTCAACACAGGTAACGGCGTTATCCGTTACAGATGCTGGGACTCCTGCATGTACTCCGAGTTCACCCGTATGGCTCACGGTAACAACCGTCTCAGCCAGAAGGAGAGATTCCGTCAGAGATTCATGCACAAGCTGGTATACTATCCCGAGAACAATGACGGTCTGTTCAGCTGCGTAGGCTGCGGACGTTGTCTCGCTAAGTGTCCCATTTCAATGAATATAGTTAAAGTAATGAAGAAGATAGGAGGGGACAAGTAATGAATATGCGTGAAGAAACCCTTATCCCTAAGCTGGGTGTCATTACCGATGTTCGTATAGATACCCCCGATATCAAGACCTTCCGTGTTGTCACTCCCGACGGCAAGAAGGCATTTGACCATCGCCCCGGACAGTGCGCTATGCTCTCTATCCCCGGTGTAGGTGAGGCTATGTTCTCTATCACATCCTCTCCCACAAACACCGAGTACATGGAGTTCTCCATCAAGAAGTGCGGCTGTGTTACCGAGTGGCTTCATCAGGCTGAGGTAGGTCAGCAGCTCACCATCCGCGGTCCTTACGGCAAGCCCTTCCCTGTAGACGACGTTTTTGCAGGTAAGAATATGCTGTTCATCGCAGGCGGTGTTGGTCTTGCACCTCTTCGTTCTGTAATCAACTACTGCCGCCATTACCGTGACCGTTACGGCGATATCGATATCGTTTACGGTTCCAGAAGTAAGGATGACCTCCTTGACTACAAGGAAATCATCGACGAGTGGGCAAATGATGCCGGTGTTAACGTACACCTTACCATCGACAATCCTCAGGAGGGTTGGGACGGTCACGTTGGCTTTGTACCCAACTACGTTAAGGAACTTAATTTTGATACCAACAAGACTGCAGTTCTTTGCGGTCCTCCCATCATGATCAAGTTTACCCTTGAGGGTCTTTGTGCTCTCGGCTTTGACAAGACACAGATCTACACTACTCTCGAGCTTCGCATGAAGTGCGGTGTAGGTAAGTGCGGCAGATGTAACGTTGGTTCTAAGTACGTTTGCAAGGACGGTCCTGTATTCCGTTGCGACGAGCTTGACGAGCTTCCCAGTGAATATTAAGGAGTGATAATATGGAAAATATGGTAAATATATTTCTCTTCGGTAAGAAGTACTCTGTACCGGAGAATCTGACAATTATGACCGCAATGGAATATGCGGGTTATCAGCTGGTACGCGGTTGCGGTTGCCGTAACGGCTTCTGTGGCGCATGCGCTACCATCTACCGTATCAAGGGTGACCGTGAATTAAAGGCTTGCCTCGCTTGCCAGACCAAGGTTGAGGACAATATGTATATTGCTACTCTTCCTTTCTTCCCCCTTGTTAAGGAAGTTTACGACATGAACAAGATCAAGCCTACCGAGGCAGTTATGATGCAGCTCTACCCCGAGATCTACGCTTGCGTAGGCTGTAACGCTTGTACCAAGGCTTGTACTCAGGAACTCAACGTTATGCAGTACATTGCATACGCTCAGCGCGGTGACTTCGAGGCTTGTGCTGAAGAGTCCTTTGACTGCGTAATGTGCGGTGTTTGCTCCTCCCGTTGTCCCGCAGGTATCTCCCATCCTCAGGTTGCAATGCTCGCTCGCCGTATCAACGGTAAGTATCTTGCTCCCGGATGCGGCCACTTAGAGGACAGAGTAAAGGAAATCAAGGACGGCGAGTTCAACGAGCTTATCGAGGCTCTTATGCAGAAGCCTGTTGAAGAGCTCAAGGAACTCTATAACACCCGTGAGATAGAAAAGTAAGGAGGTAAGGATTAATGTACGCAGAAAGCTTTCAGAAATCTCTTAAGCTTGTAGAAGAAGCAAGAGAAAAGAATATCGCTCTTGAGCCTGTTCGTATGACAGCAGAGCAGAAGGAGACCCTCCTTGCAACATTCCACCCCGACTACAAGGCTGACGAGTTTGTAACTCTTACCGTTGGTCCCAACAAGGGTGACAAGGTTCCCACCGAGCTCGGTGAGATCCTTCAGGCACACAGCCGTATCACAGCTGATTGTGTAGATCTTTCCAACCCCGACTACGACGTTGACGTTCTCGTTATCGGCGGCGGCGGTGCAGGTACATCTGCTGCAGTTGAGGCTCACGAGGCAGGTGCTAACGTAATGATCGTTACCAAGCTTCGTATGGGTGATGCTAACACCATGATGGCAGAGGGCGGTATCCAGGCAGCAGATAAGCCCAACGACTCTCCCGCCATCCACTTTGTAGACGCATTCGGCGGCGGTCACTTTGCTGCTAAGCGCGAGCTTCTTGCTAAGCTTGTTTGCGATGCTCCCGAGGCTATCGCTTGGCTCTCCGATCTGGGTGTTGAGTTTGACAAGACCGAGGACGGTACTATGGTTACCACCCACGGCGGCGGTACATCCCGTAAGCGTATGCACGCAGCTAAGGACTACTCCGGTGCTGAGATCATGAGAACCCTTCGTGATGAGGTTCTTAACAGACAGATCCCCGTTGTTGATTTTACCGCAG
Organism: Eubacteriales bacterium; assembly: GCA_045578685.1. Taxonomy (GTDB): domain Bacteria; phylum Bacillota; class Clostridia; order Oscillospirales; family CAG-272; genus RGIG7300. The sequence goes on along the minus strand of JAZNKU010000450.1, from coordinate 3,274 downwards.
CTATCGAGCTTATCCTTGACGACAAGGGTAATGCCGCAGGTGCAGTTCTTATGAATATGGAAACAAAGGAGCTCTACGTTGCAAAGGCAAAGACCGTTGTTATCGCAACAGGCGGTGCAGGCAGAATGCACTATCAGGGCTTCCCCACCTCAAACCACTACGGTGCAACTGCTGACGGTCTCGTTCTCGGTTACCGTGCAGGTGCTAAGCTTCTCTATGCTGAGACCCTCCAGTACCATCCCACAGGCACCGCATTCCCCGAGCAGATCTTCGGCGCACTTGTTACCGAGAAGGTTCGTTCTCTCGGTGCTAAGCTGGTTAACGTTAACGGCGAAGTATTCATGCATCCCCTTGAGACCCGTGACGTAACCGCTGCTTCTATTATCCGTGAGTGCTCTGAAAGAGGCAACGGTGTTGAAACAGGCAACGGTCTCGGTGTATGGCTCGATACTCCCATGATTGAGCGTATCGGCGGTGAGGGCACTATCGAGAAGCGTATCCCCGCTATGATGCGTATGTTCGGTAAGTACGGCATCGATATCCGCAAGGAGCCGATCCTCGTTTACCCGACCCTCCACTATCAGAACGGCGGCCTCGATATCAACGTAAACGGTGAGACCACAAACATCCAGAACCTGTTTGTTGCAGGTGAGGCTGTTGGCGGTATCCACGGTAAGAACCGTCTCATGGGTAACTCTCTGCTCGACATCATCGTATTCGGCAGAAACGCTGGTATCAATGCAGCTGCAGCAGCTAAGGAAGCTGTTGTCGGCAAGCTGACACTGGATCATGTTGCAAAGTTCGAGAAGGAAATTGCAGATGCTGGCATTGAGACAGAGGCAGTTTCTCCGAAGCTCCTTCCCGATTACACTCGCAAGGTATAATTAATAGGAGTAAAAAATGAGTTTCTTTAACGGCGTTATTTCTATCAGCAGTATTTACACACTGCTCTTCGTCGTCTTCTCGGTTCTTCTGCTCGGTTATGCACTGGGCAGAATCACCGTTAAGGGGATCTCCCTCGGCGACGCAGGCGTTTTCATCATCGCACTCGTTATCGGTGCGCTGGCATTCCACGTAAACGAAGCAGGCGAGCTGATTTTTGCAGCTTCCTCGAAGCCGTATGATTTCAGTGCGGGTCTTTCCCTTGTTGAAGCACTGGGCCTCATCCTCTTCGTAACATCCGTTGGCTACATTGCCGGCCCGAAGTTTTTCGGTAACTTTAAGAGAAACTTCAAATCTTATGTTCTTTTGGGTTTAGTCGTTATTCTTTCCGGCGGTCTGGCTGCTGCAGCCTGCATCGGTGCAGGTGAAGTAGTCGGTTACGGCGCTACCATCCAGGATCAGGACGGTTTCGTTGCTATGATCGTCGGCCTGCTTTCCGGCTCTCTTACCTCCACTCCGGCTTTCTCCGCTGCTAAGGCAACGGTTGCCGAAGAGTACATGGGCCTCGTTTCCGTAGGTCACGGCATTGCTTACATCTTCGGTGTTGTCGGCGTTGTTCTGTTTGTACAGATCATGCCGAAGCTTCTGAAGGCAAACATGGATGAGGAAAGAGCAAAGCTCGTTATCGCAGCGGAAGAAAAGAAGGAAACCAAGTCTAAGGGTAAGATCTTCGCGATCGACCACATGGGCGTTTTCGGTTTCTCTCTGGCTGCTATCCTCGGCACACTTCTCGGTCAGGTCAAGATCCCGCTTTCCGGCGAAGGCCTCAGCGGCACATGCTTCTCCCTGACCACAACAGGCGGCTGTCTGCTCGTCAGCCTTATCCTCGGCCACTTCGGTAAGATCGGCCCGGTTAAGGTTATGCCGGAGCAGAGCACACTGAAGCTCTTCAGAGAGCTCGGCCTCGTTCTGTTCCTCGTTGGCGCAGGTATTCCGGGCGGCGCAGAATTCATTGCAAACTTTGACCCGATGTACTTCGTATACGGTATCGTTATGACTATCGTTCCGCTGGTTCTCGGCTTCCTCTTTGCAAAGTATGTTCTGAAGCTCAGCCTTCTCAACAACCTCGGTTCCCTCACCGGCGGTATGACAAGTACCCCGGCACTCGGTACCCTCATCGGCACCGCAGGCACAGAAGATGTTGCTTCCGCATACGCCGCAACATACCCGATCGCTCTCATCGTGGTCGTACTTGTATCTCAGTTCCTGATCATTCTGTTCTGAGTACAAATCAAATTCAGATGGTTAGTTTTTCTTGCCGGAAACTTACCCCCTATAGAAAGCAACGGGCAAACAGCGAGCTTAGGGCTGTTTGCCCGCTGCTTTTTTGTGCTTTAGCTGCGAGGAAAAACGTTCTTCTTTACATTTCATGTCGGTTACTGTATAATAATTCTACAAATTGAAAGTGGAGTAAAAATTATGCTCGAACATGTTATTGAACTGATTTTGCCGCATATTATTTCGGCATGTGAACTTATCGGTATTCTGGTGGTAACGATTTCTGCCATTCAGGCGTTTTACCAGTATTTGAAGCAGTTTATCACACACAGAAATACGGATTTTAAATTTCAGCTTGCACAGGGTTTGGCTTCCGGTCTGGAATTCAAGATGGCAGCCGAGATCCTCAAAACCGTTTTAGTCCGCAGTCTCGATGAACTCGTCATTCTCGGCGCGGTCATTTTGCTGCGAGCGCTGCTTTCCGTGCTCATCCATGTGGAAATGAAAGCAGATTCGCACCATACAGATACAAAGTAAACTCTGTTTTCTGAATTTAGAGTAACAGACTAAAAATAAATTTACCCCCTAATGCAGTATTTTAGGTTTCTGCATTAGGGGGTATTTTGTTATCTGTGTTACTTTGGCGATTTTGAATCGTTTTTACTGAAATGTGTTTTTTCCGCAGTACATCAGGCATCCGTGTGCAGTGCTTTCTGACGGTTTACCAGCGCAGCAACTTCCAAACGGCTATGTACATTCAGCTTGCGGTAGATCTTCTTGGTATGGTCATTAACCGTGTGAACGGAAATAAACAGCACGTTTGCAATTTCTGCATTACTGTAACCGATTGCGATCAGATCCACAACTTCCAGTTCACGTTTGGAAAGAACCGTAAGAGTGGGGATTGCGGCGTCGGTTGCTGTGGAAGGTGTCACGGCTTCTTCCTGCTGCACAGGCGGCACAGCAGTAGTAGCGACCTGGGGTTCAGAAGGTACAGATTCGGTGTTTTCCGGTATCTTCTTGCGAAGCGCGTACAGGAAGAACGGTTCGACCTGCAAATAGAGGATAACAAGGATCACCATGATCACCGCATAGGCAAGGAAAAGCATGGAGG
>JAZNKU010000449.1:0-1827 GCA_045578685.1 Eubacteriales bacterium | reverse complement strand
ATGCTCAAGCGTACCAAGATAAAAAACAAAGAATTCATTTGCAATGACTGCAGAGTCAAGTGTTCCCGTTTTATCGAGGTATACCGCTTTACAAAGGACGAGCTGATGGAACATATGGAATATATGAAGCGTCAGGAAAAGATGTATAATGAGGTTTTGGGAAATCCTTCCGTGTGTGTTCCGGGAGCAGGAAATGAACTGATCGAGTTCTATGACGAACACGGTATGTTCCGTATCCGCAATACGGATTATGATAATCGCTATACCAAGGAATTGATCCGTTATGACCAGGTAGCTTCTTACGAGCCCTTCTGCGATGAAGAGGCAGGAGATACTCCCGATAAGAAGGTATTCAAGGGTTGTGGTGTAATCATCAATTTGGTGGGATCAAAGGTTGATACAGCCGAGATCGGTGTGGGATTGCGTCCCCATCCGTATATTGACCGCCCAATTAAGGTTACCGTAAATAAGCGTGATCAGCATATCGGTACGTTGGACGTTAACCACATAATCAGCCATTTTGATTACATTTTCGGTGTAAACGATGACACCAAAGGCTTGTTCAGCTTCGGACCGACTAAGCAGCAAAAGCGTGAGGGCGAGGCTCTCAAGGCAATGGGCGGAATGTTTTCTGCAGCTATTAAGGCTGCGAAAAACGGCGGCGAAGTGTCTGAGGAGACAAGACAGCAGGTTATGGATGCAATGAATAAGGTTGAAGATGCAAACACAAGCGGTCTTGCCGAATACAGCAGACGGGCTGATGCGGCAGAAGAAAAAGTATTTGGAGGTAATGAATAATGAAAAAGTTTTTGGCAGTTCTTTTAATGCTGGTTTTGGTACTGGCGTTGGTAGCTTGCGGGGGCGACAAGGAACCCGCAGATGAAAATGATAAGGAAAAAGATAAGGTTGAAGAAAGCGAGAAGACCGAAAACGAAGAAGAGGAAGATGAATTGAGCTTTACCTTTTCTAAGTTCGGTAAGGCGAAAATAACCGTGCGGGGAGCTGAAATAAAGAAGGACGAGGACGGCGAAGATTTTATCAGACTATATTATGATTATTTGAATATGGACAAAAATGCCGCAGGCAGTGCTCCCGTATACTCCATTAACGTTGAGATAAAACAGGGCGACGAAGAGCTCTATCATGACGAATTCACAGATTCTGATGACGAATGCATTCCTGAAGATCTTTTCTATAATGCTTGTATGTATCCCGGAACCACTGTTCGTAACACTATGAATATTTATTGCGATCTTGAAGGCGGTCCCATAGAAGTTGCTTGTACAGTGATGATCGGAAGCTGGATGTACAACGAAGAGGATGTTGAATGGTTCAAATTCACGTTGGATCCGAAAAATCTTATTCCCTCTCCCAAGGAGGCTTATGAGATAAAGCCTATTGAGAATCCTACGTATACGAAGGATATGCCAAAATCCGGTACTTCTACCACTGCTTCCAATCCCTTCACAGTTTCGCTGAACGGTTATGAGCTTATTACTTGTGATGATGAGCCGGCGATTCGTGTTAAGCTTACATATACCCATCAGCATGATTGGGAAATGGCACCTGCTCTGGCGTTGCCTATTGAAGCATATCAGGACGGAATAGCACTTGAACGGGGAAATACGTGGTATATTGAAGATGTTACAGATGCCGACGAGGCTTTTGAAGAGGATGTGGCAAAGGGAGATACCGTTGAATGTAACGCAATATTTGTTCTCCGAGGAGAAAATCCCGTTGAGATAGTAGTTGAGCAGCCCCTTGACGATACCCATGTAGGAATGCTCTGCAATATTAAATAATAGAATATTTTTAAAATAATTAAAG
>JAZNKU010000448.1:0-2459 GCA_045578685.1 Eubacteriales bacterium | reverse complement strand
AACATAGCAATCGACGGTCCCTCCGGGGCAGGAAAAAGCACTATAGCAAAGGCTGTAGCAAAACAAAAAGGATATATTTATGTTGACACAGGCGCACTCTACCGTTCCATCGGTCTTTGGGTAGCGAGAAAGGGTATAGCCAAGGATGACAGAGAGAATATTATCTCTGAGCTGGGTAATATTACACTTGAGCTCGGCTATGTTGACGGCACGCAGAGAGTTTATCTCAATACCGAGGATGTAAGCGACGATATCCGTACTCCCGAGATATCTATGTACGCCTCCGCCGTTTCTGCTATCCCCGAGGTGAGAGCCTTCCTTCTTGACCTCCAGCGCGATATGGCAAAGAAGCATAACGTTATTATGGACGGACGAGACATCGGTACGGTTATACTTCCCGATGCTACGGTCAAGATTTTCATGACAGCATCCCCCGAGGGACGCGCCAAGCGCCGTCACAAGGAGCTTCTTGAAAAGGGAATAGAGACCACCTACGAGGAGGTTCTTTCCGACATGATCGAGCGTGACCGTAACGACTCTACCCGTGATGTAGCTCCTGCGATACCTGCCGAGGACGCTATCCACTTCGACAATTCTGCCGACGGTATCGAGCAGAGCGTTGCCGAGCTTATCGAAATAATAGACAAGGCTATAGAGGCAAAGAAATGAAGCTTTACAAATTTTTTTATAAGCTGTTAGCACCCTTACTTCGATTTATATTCAATGTTCATCCCCACGGGCTTGAGAACATTCCCGAGGAGGGTGGACTGCTCATATGTCCCAATCACATAGCCGCCGTTGATGTTATTATCGTGGCGTGCGTTGTGAAGAGCCGTCAGATACGCTTTATGGCAAAGGCGGAGCTTTTCAAGATACCTCTTCTCGGAGGGCTTATCAAGGCACTTGGTGCTTATCCCATCCGCCGCGGTGAGAGTGATGTGGGTGCGATCAAGAAGACCATAACTCTATTGAAGGAGGGTAACACCGTAGGTATGTTCCCTCAGGGAACACGCTTTAAGGGCGTAGATCCTCACACCTCTACCGTCAAGCACGGTGCGGGTATGATAGCTCACCGCGGAGGTGTTCCCGTGCTTCCGGTAGCCATAATAACCAAGGGTCATAAGGTATCACTCTTCAAACGGGTGGATGTTATCTTCGGCAAGCCCATATCTCCGGACGAGCTTGGCTTTGAAACAGGAAACCGTGCCGAGCAGGTAGCGGCAAGTGAAAAGATATTTGCCGAGATACTCAAGCTTCACGAAGAAGGAGCACCCATAAAATGAATATTAAGGTAGCATCTCTTGCAGGATTCTGCTTCGGAGTAAAGCGTGCAGTTGAGACGGTGGAAGCATTGACAGAAAAGAGTGTCAAGGTCTACACCCTCGGCAAGCTCATACACAATCCCACCATTATCGATGAATTTACCCGTAAGGGAGTTGAGATAATCGGTGAGGAGGACATCGACCGTGTTTATGAGGCTACAAACGAGGGGAACCCCTCTGTTGTGGTTATCCGTGCCCACGGCGTAGTAAAGTCGGTCAGCGATAAGCTTGACGAATGTGCAAAAAACAATAAGCATTTCAGCGTATCCGATCAGACCTGTCCCCATGTAAAAAAGATCCATAAGATCGTGGCAAAGCATTCTCCCGACGCAGACATCACTCTCATCTTCGGAAACATCGGTCATCCCGAGGTTCAGGGTATCTGCTCCTATGTGGAGGGACAATATCTGGTTTTTGAGAAGGCATGTGACCTTGATTATGGCAATTTCACCAATAAAAAGGTGTTAATGGTGTCCCAAACGACACAAAAATTATCGGAATGGGAAAAAAGTCAAAAAAATCTCAAAAAGGGCTGTACAAATGCTTTAATTTTTGATACAATATGTAGTGTTACTGAAAACAGACAGACAGAGGTCGATGCCCTTTCAAGAGAGGTGGATCTTATGCTGGTCATAGGCGGCAAGGACAGCTCCAACACAAACAAGCTGTACGAGATCGCCCGTAAAAATCAGCCTGAGACCTACTTTGTTGAGAGTATAGACGATCTGCCTGATGTACAGATAACAGCCCATACAAATGTGGGTATAGCTGCAGGAGCTTCAACTCCGGGCAGCATAATTAAGGAGGTAAAGAAGAAAATGAGTGCAAATGAACTCGCAACCGCAAAGGAAAACTTTGCAGAATTACTTGATGCATCTTTCAAGACTTTAAATACAGGAGATATAGTTACAGGAACAGTACTGTCTGTTACAGACGCTGAAGTTCATGTTGACCTTGGTGCCAAGGTTACAGGTATCATTCAGTCCGGCGACATTATTGATCCTACAGTAAAGCTTTCTGACCTTTACAAGGTTGGCGACGAAGTTACTGCTAAGGCTGTTCGTGTAAGCGACGTAGACGGTTTTGCAACTCTCTCCCGCCGCAGCATCGAGGCTAACGCTAAGTGGGAAGCAATCG
>JAZNKU010000447.1:0-6276 GCA_045578685.1 Eubacteriales bacterium | reverse complement strand
GCTCTACGGTAACTCGGGCGGTTATCCCTCATACGCATCTGCTGCGGCGATCATACTCTTTGTTATCGTGCTGACCATAACCTGTATCAATCTTCTTGTCAGCCGAAAGAACGTTCATTATTGAGAGGTGGCATATGAATTACGAAAAGATAGAAAAAGCTGCCCTTACCAAAAAGCGGATAAGTAATATTATAGTATACACCCTTCTCAGCATTTGGGGTGTGATAGTACTGTTTCCTTTCTACTGGATGATACTTACCTCAGTCAAGGAATACGGCGCTTATAACTCCGAGTGGGTGCCCAAGCTGTACACCCTTGCACCTACCCTCGAAAACTACAAGTCAGCCTTTACAGAAGTGCCGTTGGGCGGATATTTCCTTAATACGGTAATATTCACCCTTGCTACCACAGCGATAATGCTTGTGGTAACCGTACTTTCGGCATTTGCCTTCTCAAGGCTGGATTTTAAGGGCAAGGATCTGGTGTTTACGCTCTTTCTTTCCCTTATGATGATACCCAATGAGCTTGTTATCATCACAAACTATGTTACCGTCACCAATCTTGATCTGCGTAACACCTTTACGGGACTTATATTGCCCTCGGTAACCTCGGTGTTCTACATCTATCTGTTAAAGGAGAACTTCTCCCAAATACCCGACGAGCTTTATTATGCGGCAAAGGTAGACGGAACAAGCGACTTCAGATACCTTACCCGTGTTATGGTGCCGATCTGCAGACCTACTGTTGTCACCATAACCATACTTAAAGTAATAGAATGCTGGAACTCCTACGTATGGCCTCGCCTTGTTACCGACGATAAGGCATATTTTCTTGTGTCCAACGGCATACAGGAGATAAGAGAGAATGGCTTTGGCCGTGACAATATTCCTGCAATGATGGCGGCTGTGGTGGTCATCAGCTTACCTCTTATCGTACTTTTCCTTATTTTCCGCCGTAAGATAATGGCGGGAGTTTCGAGAGGGGGTCTCAAGCAGTGAAGAAAGTTATATCGCTTTTACTTGTCATTCTTACACTTGTCAGCTTAACCTCCTGCCACGGGTCAAAGGAAAAGAAGGTTTTTGAGATACCCGAGAGCTTTGACGAAGTAAAGCAGTACGAGATATCCTTCTGGGCAAAGAACGATACCAATATAACTCAGGTGAATATATATAAAGACGCCATAGCTGATTTTGAAGCTCTGTATCCTAATATCAAGGTCAATCTCAGACTTTATACCGACTATGGCAAGATATATAACGATGTTATAACCAATATATCCACCGACACCACCCCCAACGTCTGTATAACCTATCCCGACCATATTGCGACCTATCTTACAGGAAAGGATACGGTAGTTCCTCTTGATGAGCTCTTTGAGGATAGCCGATACGGTCTTGGTGGAAGTGAGCTTAGGTTCGATTCACCTTCCTTTGATGAGCTGATACCTCAGTTTATAGAGGAATGTGAGTTTAACGGCCACTATTATGCTGTGCCTTATATGCGTTCAACCGAAGCCTGCTATGTTAATAAGACTTATGTAGAAAAGTTGGGCTTCACTTTGCCCGAGACTCTTACCTGGGACTTTGTATGGCAGGTCAGCGAGGCGGCAACCGCAAAGAATGCAGACGGCAGTTATAAGGTCAACGGGCAGAAGGTGCTTATACCCTTTATATATAAGTCCACCGACAATATGATGATCCAGATGCTCAGGCAGAGGGAGGCAGAATACTCCACCGCTCTCGGTGAAGTTAAGCTCTTTAACGATACTACCTACGGGATACTTACCGACATAGCCGCCCACGTCGAAAGCCGTGCCTTTGACACCTTTAAACATGCAGGATATCCTGACAACTTCCTTAACGCAGGTCAGTGTATCTTTGCGGTAGATTCAACTGCGGGAGCAACCTGGATGGGCTCAGACGCTCCTCTTGTGGATATAGACGAGGATAAGCTGGTAGAGTTTGAGACCGAGGTTATGACCATACCTCAGTATGACCCCGATCACCCCTTTATGATATCCCAAGGTCCGTCAATGTGTGTGTTTAATAAGAAGGACTCAGGCGAGGTCCTTGCATCCTGGTTGTTCTGTCAGTTTATGCTGACAAACGAGGTTCAGATAGCTTATTCACAGACCGAAGGATACTGCCCCGTAACGTCAAAGGTACAGGAAAGTGACCAATATACCGACTATCTTTCCCGTGAGGGTGAGGATAATGATTTGTACTACGATGTTAAGCTCAAGGCTACAAAGCTCCTGCTTGACAATACGCAAAACACCTTTGTAACAGCTGTGTTTAACGGTTCGGCTTCCTTGCGTAATGCTGCGGGACAGCTTATCGAAAATGTAAACAAGCAGGTGCGACGGGGTGGAGAGGTTGACGACGCATATCTCCGTGAGCTTGAAGCAGAGATGGTCTCTCTGTACCGACTGGATCAAATAACTACCTCTCAGAGTAAGGTTAGTCTCGGTACTTTACCGACCGGTTCGGTGATATTGCTATCTTGCATAGGAATATGCTGGCTCGGAATTGTTGCATATGTCATAAAGGAGAAAATAAGGGGCAGAACTGTCAAATGAGATAAAATGCCTTGATTTTTTCGGTAAATAATAGTATAATACTAGTTGTGATAATTTTTTCACAAGAAAAGGAGATTAATTTTTATGAAGAAGATCATTGCAATTCTTATGGTTGCAGCTATGGTATTTGCTTTTGCAGCATGTGCTACAACCAACGAACCCGAGGTTAAGGATCCCGCAATCGAGACTGAAGAGGCTAAGGATACCGACGCAGCGGACGACGTTACCGTTATGAGCTATGACGAGTACGTTGCGGCAGAGCTTGATTCCGCAGTTACCGTTGAGACCTATATTCAGGCTAAGCAGGGCTGGTGGGAGAAGGACGGCGTAGGCGTTGCTACCTTCTCCACACACCCCCAGGACGGAGCATTCTTCGTATACGAGATGCCTTGCTCCGAAGAGGACTACAACGACAAGCTCGTTCAGGGTGCTAAGATCCGTGTAAGCGGTACCAAGGCAGAGTGGTCCGGCGAGGTTGAGATCATTGACGCTACATACGAGGTGCTTGAGGGCAACTATGTAGCTGAAGCTGTTGATCTTACAGATAAGCTCGGCACAGACGAGCTCATCAACTTCCAGAACCAGTTCGCTATCTTCAAGGGTATGACCGTTGAGGCTATCGAGTACAAGAACGGCGAGCCCGGTGATGACATCTATGTAACTCTCGGTTACAACGGTGCATCCTACAGCTTCTGCGTAGAGGCTTATCTTACCGGTGCAGACACCGCAGTTTATTCTGCAGTAGGTGCACTCAAGGCAGGCGATATCGTTGACGTTGAAGGCTTCGTTTACTGGTACGAGGGTGTTAACACTCACATCACTGCAATCAACCTCGCAGCATAATTTATATTTTAATAACACAAAAGCACCGTTTCGGCGGTGCTTCTTGTATTTTACGGATAAGTATGATATAATAATATTATCAATTTTGTAAAGGTGATGTTATGAAGATTGCAGTTATAACGGGAGCCTCCTCAGGCATCGGCAGAGAGTTTGCAAAACAGATAGACGCACTTGAGCAGCTTGACGAAATATGGATTATAGCCAGAAGAGAGGACAAGCTGAAGGAGATCTCAAAAGAGCTTAAGAACAAGAGCCGTATAATCCCTCTTGACCTTTTAAGGACAGAAAGCTTTGAAGAATATAAAAGCTTACTTACAGAGGGTACGGAGGTCAGATATCTTGTAAATGCATCGGGCTTCGGCAATATGGGCGACTGGTCCGAGATACCGAACGAAGCTCAGATGCAGATGATAGACCTTAACGTCAAGGCACTTGTTACAATGACCAATTACAGTATACCTTATATGAAGAAGGGAAGCATGATACTGCAGATGGGCTCTGCCTCTGTATTCAATCCCTTGCCCTATTTCAATATATATGCCTCCACCAAGAGCTTTGTAAGGCATTATTCAAGAGCTCTCCGCGAGGAACTCAAGCCCTTGGGCATACACGTTACCGTGGTTTGCCCCGGTTGGGTGCGTACCGAGTTTTTTGATCATACCAATGACAGCAAGGTTCGATATTCTCCCAAGAAATACAGTCCTATGACAGAAGCAAAGGACGTTGTCCGCCGAGCACTCAAGCACGCAAAGAGAAACAAGCCGTTAAGCATCTACGGCTGGTTTACAAAGACTCAGCATATCCTCGGAAAGCTCCTGCCACACAGCCTTATTATGAAGATGTGGAAGGGTATGCTCAAGGAAAACAAATAAAAAAGTCCACCTCGGTGGACTTTTTTGTTATTATCTGTTTATTTATTCAGTTCAGCTTCAGCCTCTGCCTGTAACTTTTCGTCATAGGAGAGGATAGGCTTAACGTCCTTGCCCTTAACCGTTCTGTCAAGGTAGTTCTTCGTGATCTTACGTACAAGACCCGCCATTACGATAACACCGATAAGGTTGGGGATCATCATAAGACCGTTGAAGGTATCGGATATATCCCATGCAAGGGAGGAGGTCATAACCGCACCGGAGATGGTCATAAGAACGAAGATAACCTTATATACCTTAACACCCTTGGTACCGAAGAGGTACTCAACTGCTTTGGAACCGTAGTGAGACCAGCCGAGCACGGTGGTGAAGGCGAAGAGGAACATTGCAATAGCAATAAACTTGGAACCGATATTACCCCAAGAGAATACACTGTTAAAGGCTTTGGAAACAAGAGTTGCATCGTTGAGACCTGTTGCATCACATGTCGTAATATCGTAAACACCGGAGGTGAGTACTACAAGAGCGGTCATTGTACATACAACGATGGTATCAGCAAATACCTCAAAGATACCCCACATACCCTGCTTAACAGGCTCCTTGATGTTGGAGTTGGAGTGTACCATAACAGAGGAACCTAAGCCTGCTTCGTTTGAGAATACACCGCGCTTGAAGCCCTGGGTTACTACCTTGGAGATAATAGCACCGAGGGTACCGCCTACAGCAGCCATAGGCTTGAAGGCTGTAACAAAGATAGCCTTGAATGCGGGAAGGATTGCATCGTAATTAACACCGATGATAACAAGGCTTCCGATGATAAAGAGAACTACCATGAAAGGAACTACTTTCTCTGCTACGTTGGCGATACGCTGAAGACCGCCGATAACTATAAGACCGGTAAGGATCATGATAGCAAGACCGATAACCACGCTGTAGAGGTTGGAGGAACCAACTGCAACAGAGGAGAGAGCTTCGATATTGAATGCAGACTCAACGTTTGCAACTATCTTGTTGATCTGACCCATGTTACCTATACCGAAGGAAGCAAGGATAGCAAAGATGGCAAAGAGGATAGCCAGTACCTTGGCGATGCCGCGGCATCCCTTTTTCTTACCGAGACCGTCTTCAAGATAGTACATAGCACCGCCGGACCACTCGCCGTCCTTGTTACGGCGGCGGAAGTAGATGCCGAGCACGTTTTCGGAGTAGTTTGTCATCATACCGAAGAATGCGGCAACCCACATCCAGAACACTGCACCGGGGCCACCTATGCAGATAGCAGCGGCAACACCTGCAATGTTACCTGTACCGATGGTAGCGGCAAGAGCGGTACAAAGAGCCTGGAAGGGAGAGATAGCGCTCTTATCCTTGTTGTGACCGATAACATCCTTTTTGAACATGCTTCCGAGGGTATGCTTGAACCAGAGACCAACGTGACCTACCTGGAAGAAAGCAGTAAGAAGGGTCATTACGATACCCACGCCTACGAGAAGCCATACACCTGTTTTTGTCCATATAAACGTATTGATAACGTCATTTACGTTTGTCAGGACTTCCATGAATTTTTCCATTTTTCTTCTCCTTTGAAAATAAAAAAAGTTGCTAATAAAGCAACTCCGGAAAAAAGCATATACATATTATATATACCAACTCTATCCTTTTGCCTGAGAGATTCAGCGGTATGACATTACGTCCACAGCTTTGCACCTTCGGCACTCATTTAAGAGATTCTCCAGAGTTTCCTCCGCCTTCAGTCATCCTAAAGGTTTCACAGGAAATTATTAACTTGCGGTAGAGTATATCACAGTCAAATAAAAAAATCAATACTTTTTGTCAAAAAAGTTTGAATTTTTTTGATTTTTATGATACAATATTAAAAATTACAAGAGAGGGCAATATGGAAATAATTAATTGGCTTCGAGAATTTAATATATATACCGCTTTTATAAGACTTGCGCTTGCATTTGTTCTTGCGGGTATAGTAGG
>JAZNKU010000446.1:0-6846 GCA_045578685.1 Eubacteriales bacterium | reverse complement strand
TTTGAAAGATCTGCCGAAAACTATCTTGCATCATTCATCAAAAAATTACCGGATATAAATAAAGCAAAATCACTTAAAACAAAGGAACAGATAAAAAAGCTGAAATCCGAGCTTAAAGTAACTTCAAAAGAAAAACGTAATGAAATCATCGAAGAAATCAAGTATCTTGAAGCAGAGTCAGAGGCGATATTATCCCCCGAATATTTAGAGCAACAGATAATTCGTTGCAACAACAGTATTAAGAAGTACGTCGACAAATACAGTGAAAAACTGGACAACTATTTCAATAAATGTTATATCACTAAACACTCAACTGAAACCTTCAATATTGACTCGGAAGTGGAAAATCCTGACGATAAGATCCTTCACGGAATAGAGGCTAATATATTCACGTGGATCTTTGTCAATAAATGGATAACTGTTGATGGCTTGAAGAAAGGATTTCCTGAATTTTCCACGGTTAAAATAAGCTCCGCACTTCTTAAACTAAAACAAAAGAATCTTATAGAACAGATCAGCGTTGACAGTACAACTTACTATGGTCTGCCCTCAGAACCCTTTGAATACAAATATACGGTATTTAAAGAAAACAATAAAATGATAAAATCCCGTTTCCCTGAGGCTGAGCAAATCGAATTTAAGGAAACTGATTATAACGATTCTTCAGCACTTTATGACCTTACCGAAGCTCTCACCGTTACCAAGGCTAAGAAAATCAAACACAAAATAATTATATCGTCTGTTATTGCATTAGCCGTACTAATCATTTGCGGTGTTACGATATTGACGATAAGCTCGAATGCTAACCGTGCTAATCAATTCGAGGTAGCTTACGATATCGCTTTAGAAGAGGCCGACAAGCTCCTTGATATGAATACGCCGTCTGTTAAGGCACTGTGTGACGAATATGGCGTCACAGATATCGATGTAACCGTAGAAGACGTAATATTCGTTAATAAGAAGTACCAGCTGTTTAATGACGAGCACTATTATCTTGTAAAATTAAGAGTTGACTGTGCCGCCACGGCACTGAACGACACTTGTAAATATCTTCTGTCCCATAACATCAGAGATTTATTGCCAACACGATTAGGCACCGTTGATGGCCTTGATATACAGTTATACAGCGAGGCCGTATCAAACAGTGACGAGCTATATGGCGGTGAACCCTATGTGCTTAATAATAAAATAATGGTTAACATATATATCAACGGTAATCTTGCTCTCGATCCGCTGGACGGTATTTCATAAACAAAAGGACACCTTACGGTGTCCTTTTTATTTGTTATTAGTCAACGAGCTTTACGATAGCCATCTCTGCAGCATCGCCGCGACGGGGACCGAGCTTGTAGATACAGGTGTATCCACCGTTACGGTCGCTGTACTTGGGAGCGATCTGGTCAAAGAGCTTCTTTACTACGTCTTCCTTAGTTACATATGCAAGAGCTGCACGGCGGGAAGCCAGTGTGTTGGTCTTGCCAAGTGTTATCATCTTTTCGGTGATGGAGCGTACTTCCTTAGCTCTGGTGAGAGTGGTCTCAATCTGACCGTTCTCAAGCAGATATGTTACCATACCGCGGAGCATTGCCTTACGGTGTGCGCTTGTTCTACCGAGTTTTCTGTTGCTAGGCATTTAAACTTACCTCCTTTAAAGATTGGGTTCGTCTATCAATGTAGTTTAGCTTATTCGTCTCTCTTGAGATCCAAGCCGAGAGAATGAAGCTTCTGGATAACTTCTTCGAGTGATTTTTTACCGAGGTTTCTGACCTTGATCATATCCTCTTCGGTACGGTTGGTCAGATCCTCAACCGTGTTGATGCCTGCGCGCTTCAAGCAGTTGAAGCTACGAACAGACATGTCAAGCTCCTCAATGGGCTGTTCAAGAACTTTCTCTTTCTGAGTCTCAGGTCTCTCGACCATGATCTCTGCCTTCTTCGCCTCGTCAGAGAGATCAACGAAGAGGTTGAGATGCTCGTTGAGTATCTTGGCACCGAGCGATACAGCCTCTTTTGCGGAAATGGTTCCGTTAGTCTCTACGTTGAGAGTAAGCTTATCGAAATCGGTAACGTTGCCCACACGTGTATTCTCTACCTTGTAGCTTACGTTATACACGGGGGTGTAGATCGAATCGGTATATATAACACCAATCGTAGCAGGATTGTTCTGCTTGTTCTTTTCCTGAGAAACATATCCTCTGCCGTGATCAAGTGTTAACTCCATATAGAAACGGGTGTTCTCACCAACGGTCGCAATTACGTGATCGGGGTTGAGAATTTCAATTTCGCCGTCTGCCTTGATGTCGCCTGCAGTTGCTACTGCGGGACCAACAACATCTAAAACGACAGTCTTCTGTCCTTCACTGAACAGCTTTGCAATGATACCCTTAACGTTGAGAACTATCTCTGTGACATCTTCCTTAACACCGGGAACGGTGGAGATCTCGTGGAGCACGCCGTCGATCTTGATAGATACAACAGCTACACCGGGAAGAGAGCTCAGAAGAACGCGGCGAAGTGAGTTACCAAGAGTGGTACCGAAACCTCTCTCAAGAGGCTCTACGGTAAAGGTGCCAAATCTGCCATCGTCACTTAAATCCATAGTCTCAATATTGGGCTTTTCTATTTCTATCATGCACTTTTCCTCCATTTACTATATTCAATTAGTTGTTTATAATAGCTATGCGCTATTACCGGAGGCACGATTACTTGGAGTACAACTCCACGATCAGCTGCTCCTCGAACGGGAATTCGATGTCCTCTCTCTTAGGAAGTGCAATCACCTTAGCCTGAACGTTCTTCTTGTCAACGTCGAGCCACTTGGGGAAAATTCTTCCGTCGAGACCTTCCATAAGTCCCTTGATCTTCTCGGATGCACGGCTGGTTTCCTTAACAGTAATAACATCGCCTACCTTGATCTGGATAGAGGGGATGGTAACCTTCTTACCGTTAAGTGTGAAATGTCCGTGAAGTACGAGCTGACGAGCATCAGTTCTGCTCTCTGCCATACCCATTCTGTAAACTACGTTGTCAAGACGTCTCTCAAGAAGGCTGAGAAGGTTTTCACCTGTGATGCCCTCCATCTTATCTGCCTTTACATAATAGCTCTTGAACTGCTTCTCAAGAACACCGTAGTATCTCTTGGTCTTCTGCTTCTCACGAAGCTGCATTCCGTACTCTTCAACCTTCTTTCTTGCTGCGCCGTGCTGACCGGGAGCAGTAGGTCTGCGGTCGAAGGAACATTTACCGGAAAGACATCTTTCGCCCTTGAGGAAGAGCTTAGTGCCCTCTCTGCGGCAAAGTCTGCAAGCAGGTCCTGTATATCTTGCCATATTTCTGATCCTCCTTAAAAATTAAACTCTACGACGCTTAGGCGGTCTGCATCCGTTATGAGGGATGGGTGTTACATCCTTGATCATAGTGATGTCAAGACCAGCAGTCTGAAGTGCGCGGATTGCGGATTCACGACCGGAACCGGGGCCCTTAACAAAAACCTCAACGGTCTTCATGCCGTGGTCAACAGCTGCCTTTGCTGCTGTTTCTGCTGCCATCTGTGCAGCGAACGGAGTGGACTTTCTGGAACCCTTGAAACCGAGCTCACCGGCAGATGCCCATGATACTGCGTTTCCGGCCACATCCGTTATGGTTACGATTGTATTATTGAAAGTTGCTCTGATGTGTGCAGCGCCCTTTTCAATATTCTTGCGCTCACGGCGCTTTCTGGTAACTTTCTTTACGTTAGCCATTAGGTTGTCACTCCTTACTTCTTCTTATTAGCGATGGTCTTAGCGGGACCCTTTCTGGTTCTCGCGTTAGTCTTGGTACGCTGACCTCTTACGGGAAGGCCTTTTCTGTGACGCATACCGCGGTAGCAGTTTACCTCGATAAGTCTCTTGATGTTCATACCAACCTCACGGCGAAGGTCACCCTCAACCATGTAGTTGTTTTCGATCTCGTCACGGAGCTTAGCTACCTGATCCTCGGTAAGGTCCTTTGCACGGGTATCGGGATCGATACCGGTTGTTTCAAGGATCTTTACAGCAGAAGTTCTGCCGATACCGTATATATAGGTCAGTGCGATTTCAATGCGTTTGGAATTAGGAATATCTACGCCTGCTATACGAGCCATTTGATTTTCTCCTTATTTTAGTTTGTTGCATTCGTCAAATGCTGCGATTAACCCTGTCTCTGCTTATGCTTGGGGTTCTCGCATATAACCATTACGTTACCTTTTCTCTTAATGATCTTGCACTTTTCGCAGATCTTCTTAACGGACGGTTTAACCTTCATTTTAATACCTATCCTTTCTTATTTGGCACGCCAGGTGATACGGCCCTTGGTGAGGTCATACATAGAAACCTCAACTGTAACCTTGTCTCCCGGGAGTATCCATATATAATTCATTCTCAGCTTACCTGAAATGTGTGCTGTTACGAAGTGTCCGTTGGGAAGCTGTACCTTGAAGTTTGCGTTAGGCAATGCTTCAACTACTGTTCCCTCGAACTCAATTACGTCATCCTTTGCCACGGAAATTTCCTCCTAATTATGATTGAGAAATGTTATTTATAAGCTCTGTGAGCTTTTTGTTTGTCTCCGGTATCGCAACCGGAGGTAAAGCAAGAAGCTTTATATGCTTAAGCTTTTTTCTCTTCGGTTTTTCTAATCTTCTGAGACAGCCGTCACAAAGCATTACAAAGTTTTTATCGGGTACATCAACTATAAGAAATACCCTGCCCTTATCTCTGCCTGAGAGGCTTACGGCAATTCTACCTACCATTGTGATCACTCCACAAGTGTGAGGAGCTCTACACCGTTTTCGGTAAGAGCAACCGTATGCTCATAGTGACATGACAGTGATCTGTCAGCACTCAAAACCGTCCAGCCGTCGGAAAGCTCGATAACCTCGCTCGTTCCCATGTTTACCATAGGCTCGATTGCGATTACCATACCCACAGAAAGTCTGGGACCTCTGCCGGGTCTGCCGTAGTTGGGGACCTCGGGGGACTCGTGCAACTCATGGCCCACACCGTGCCCAACATAGCGCTTTACGACATTGTAACCGTTTGCAGTTACGTGCGACTCTATCGCATGACCGATATCGCCTATCCTGTTCCCTGCTTTGAACTGCTCGATACCCTTGAAGAAGGATTCTTTAGTGGTTTCGATCAGCCTCTTGGCCTCGGGAGTTATATTACCTACGGCGAAGGTGTTTGCACTGTCGCCGTGAAAGCCGCGGTAATAAGCTCCGACATCGATCTTTACGATATCGCCCTCTTGCAGATAAACATTGGAAGACGGTATACCGTGTATTACCTGATCGTTTATGCTGATGCATGCGCTTCCGGGAAATCCCCCGTATCCTAAAAAGGAGGGCTTTGCACCGCACTTTTCGATATGACGACGGATCAAATCGTCAAGGTACTTGGTGGTGATACCTTCTCTGACCGCCTCACCTGCGAGGGCTAATGCTTCGCCTGTGATGCGTCCTGCTTCTTTCATAAGAGCTATCTGCTCGGGATTTTTTAACTGGATCATAAAAGAAGTTTACTTCAGTGCAGCAAGAGTAAGCGCAGTTGTATCTGCAACCTCTTCCTGACCGATGACTGTTACAAGCTTACCCGTCTTTTCATAGTAGTCCTTTAAGGGCTCGGTAACCTCGTGATAGGTTGCAAGTCTGTCAAGTACGACCTCGGGCTTATCGTCCTCTCTGATCGTAAGCGCAGCACCGCACTTGTCACAGGTCTCACCTGTTTTAGACGGTTTATACTCTGTATGGAAGGTTGCGCCGCATGCAGGACATGCGCGTCTGCCGCTCATACGTGTAACTATCTTTTCATCAGGTACCTCAATGTTTACTACCTTATCGATAGTAACGCCCATAGCGTCAAGCGCTTCTGCCTGAGGAACCGTTCTGGGGAAACCGTCAAGGATGAAACCGTTTGCACAGTCGTCCTTTGCCAGTCTCTCCTTGATTATACCGATAACGACTTCGTCGGGAACGAGTGCGCCCTTGCTGGTGAATTCCTTAGCCTTGGTGCCCATCTCGGTACCTGTCTTGATCGCTTCACGGATTATCGCACCTGTGGAAATAGCAGGAATGTTAAAGGTCTCGGCAGCGATCTCCGCCTGAGTTCCCTTACCTGCACCGGGTGCTCCTAAAAATATGATCTTCATATATATTTCCTCCACTCTGTACTCGGGTGGTTAGATGCCCGCCAAAGAGCCTAAGCTCTTTGGCAGCATCGCTTCGTTCTTTTTACTCAAGGAAGCCCTTGTAATGACGCATGGTCATCTGACCCTCGATCTCACGAGCTGTCTCAAGTGCAACACCTACTACGATGAGCAGTGAGGAGCCGCCGAATGCGATACCCTTGAGGGCGCCGCCGCTGATCCAGTTTGCGATCATAGGAAGAACTGCGATTATGCACAGGAAGAATGCGCCCATAAGAACGATTCTGTTAAGAACCTTCGTGATGTAATCGGAGGTGTGTCTGCCGGGTCTGATACCGGGGATGAAGCCACCGTTCTTCTTAAGATTGTTTGCTACTTCAACAGGGTTGAAGGAGATCGAAATATAGAAGTATGCGAATGCTACGATGAGCACTGCAAAGAATACGGGGTAGAACCAGTTGTCATAAGCGAAGAAATTAACGATCTTTTCCCATACGCCGCCGGACTTAGGCTGGAAGATCAGTGCGAGAGTCGAGGGCAGAGCCACGATGGAGTTCGCAAAGATGATAGGCATAACGCCGGACATGTTAAGCTTGATGGGAAGATGTGTGCTCTGACCACCGTACTGCTTACGGCCAACGACCTTCTTAGCATACTGTACGGGAAGTCTTCTCCCACT
>JAZNKU010000445.1:0-4595 GCA_045578685.1 Eubacteriales bacterium | reverse complement strand
TTATACTATTCATGAAAATAGCTCCTTTTGTGATTGGTGTTTTTGTGGTGATTAATATTATATCACATTTGGAGTCTATTTTCTTTTTTATTTGTTACCTATCAATTGTATCATAACAAGAATTTGATATAAAAATGCAAGAAAATCGTGTTGCACAAAATCAACATTTCAGACCCCAATACCGAAACAATGTAAGAGAGAGACCCGTATTGAGGTATCGTTTGATTTTCAAATACTGTGCCTTAATGAAAAAAATCTATTATTTTTGCAATAATTGCTCTATTTTTTCGACAAAACATTGAATTGATACATCGGTTGTGATATAATTAAATGTCGTTAGTACACATTAAATGACAATTAACGGAGAAAAACGTGAAAGAAAAAGAACTGAAAAAACTCGGTCGGCTTGAGCTTCTCGAGCTTCTTCTTGAAGTAAGCAAGGAGAATAAGGAGATCAAAGAGCAGATAGAGATATTAAAAACCGAAAATGAGACCTTAAAGGGAGCCGAGAACATATCCGAGGCGGCAAAGGAGATGAACGATGCTCTCCTGAGTGCAAACCGCCTTGTGGAAGAGCTCAAGGCATATAAGGAGCAGCCCCAAAAGGAGAATAGTGCCCCCGTAGTTGAGCCTACGCCCAATACCGGGGACAGAAAAAAACGTAGCACGGACAGAAATCTGTACTACCGTTTGCTGGAGTTTTACTCCAGACATACCGTACTGCTGGACATATTCCCTCCTGATATCAAGCATGATCTTACCAACAGGATAAACAAGCTTTCAGACAGTACAAAGAATTAGCATAACCCTAACTGGCAAGGAGTGTTGCCGACAATGGCAAGGATCGGACGAAAGAAAAATATAGTGCTCCCCTCCACCAATCAGATAGAGGCGGAGATCCTGAGAGAAAAATATAACAAAAAATACAAGCAGGTGCTCAAAAGCACGTTCTTTTCGCTGATAGTTGTAGCGGCGCTGGCGGTGCTGGTGGCAACCCTTGTGTTTCCCGTGCTTCAGATCTCGGGCAGCAGCATGGAGCCTACCCTTGAGGACGAGGATATAGTTGTGCTTTTAAAGGTGACCGATCTCAAGCGAGGAGATCTGTGCTGCTTTACGTATCAGAACAAGCTTCTTATAAAGCGTGTAATAGGCTTGCCGGGTGATTCGGTAAGCATCGACGATGAAGGTGTGGTCTATGTTAACGGAGAAAGGCTGGACGAGCCCTATGCGGTGGATATTTCGCTGGGGGACTCGGATATAGTCTATCCCTGTAATGTAAGCGAAAATCATTATTTTGTTCTGGGAGACCACCGTTCAACCTCTATAGACAGCCGATGCTCGGTTATCGGACTGGTCAGCGAGGAATATATAGTGGGTAAGATATTCTTCAGAATATGGCCCTTTGAGCAGATAGATATAATTAAATAGATTAGCTCTGAAAAATACCGTAAGGAGGTGGTAGCTTGACAGGTGAGGATAAAGGCTTCTTGAGTAAGCACAAGAGATTTTCAAGTAACAAGAAAATGCTGACTTGTGTCTTTATGCTTATTGCAGTTCTTGTTGCCATAGCGGTATTCTGGTGGCTTAAGCTGGTGGGCATAACCATTACCGGAGACGCAATGTGCGGTATCGAGGAGCATACCCACAGCGAAAAATGCTATGAAGCTCAGCTTAGCTGTATCCTCGACGAGGTGCTGTACGCAGATGAAACCTCCGAGGTATCATATCATACTCACGACGAGTACTGTTACGAGAATATGCTGATCTGTGAAAAAACGGAGCATATCCATAACTATGACTGCTATCCCGATCCTGAAGCGGATGTCGAGACTGCGGAGGACTGGCTTGCAAGCATCGGAGATGTTGTCCTGACCGAAGATGCTGCCGACAACATTTATCTGATAGCAAAGAGTCAGGTCGGATATACCGAAAGCGAGCGTAACTTCAGCTACGACGATAACTTTAACAAAAAAGGCTATACCCGTTACGGCGAGTGGTACGGTAACCCCTACGGAGACTGGAACGGACTTTTTGTTTCCTTCTGTCTTAATTTCTGCGGTGCAGACCTGCCTCACGGCATAATATCCGCTACAGCCGAATCCATGAGGCTGGCATGTCAGCGTGTAGGCATATACCGTGACGGTGCAGAATACAGACCTGTCAGCGGCAGCGTGGTGTTCTTTGACCGTGATTCGGACGGCGTTGCCGACGGCGTGGGTATACTTGCCCATTATTCAGAGCGGCTTATCTCGGTTATAGAGGGCGATGTTGACAACAAGGTCAGCAGCGTTACCTATAACGATCTTGACTTTGTGATGGGCTATGCACAGACCGACAGGCTCAGCATCAGCGTAGAGATAACCGAGCCGGAGGAGACTACCCCGGCAGAAGCTCCTGCAGATGTGGTATCCCGCGATCTTATGCTGTTTGACCTGCGGGCGGGAACAGGCAACAACATCACCTATACCTCCGACCTTGCAGGTGAGCTTGTAGATATAAATATAAGCGACCTTCACGATGTACCTATCGAAAACGGCGGTACTGTATATATCGGTGAAACCTATATGGTGTCCCTTGAGTTCAGCGAGATAAACAAGGGTAATCAGTGGATACAGTTCAGACATGACGAGGACGGATATCTGACCTATCAAATACCTGAAAATCTGGTATGTGAACCCTTTACCGAATGGAAGCCTATCTCAGCTAAAACCGAAGGCGGTGCTATGTATGATGTAGGTGAGTTCTTCGTAACTGAGGACGGTATGCTGCTGGTAAGATTCCACGAGAGCAGTGAGGGAATAAACTTCCTTGATATGTACTCAAATGTTAATTTCTCGGTGAATCTGAGGGCGACCATAGCAGACACCCTGTCGGGCAGCTCCACCGAGATACAGTTCAACGATAAGATCAAGGTGGATCTTAATGTTGACGGAGGAGCCGCATATACCGTAGAAAAAACTCACAGCGAGCTTCACGGTGACGATCACAGTATCGAATATATTATTAAGGTAAAGGGAACTCGCGGTGTGGTAAAGGATCTTGTCATTACTGACGAGATGTGGGCAGACACACATTCTGCTCAGATAAACACTATTTTGGTAACAGACCTTGAGGGCAACATCCTTGATCCCCAACCGGATATCAGTGCTCCCGGCGTAGGTACGGGAGGATTTACACTCAGCAATTTCCCCGACTTTGCAGTGGATGAAGGATTTTTGATAAAATACAGCACTACCCTTGCTACAGATAAGCTGTTAAGCGAAGAGGTGGATTTGTGGAACGCCGTACATTCCAACGGCAAGGACAGCGACGGCAACAATATTCCCGTATATACCGACGACAGCTTCACCCTGACTCTCAGCAAACTGGCAAAGAACGGCAACCAGACGGTTATCGAGAAGGACGGCGAGACCATCTCCCTTGTAAAATGGGAGGTCGAGGTACACAAGCAGAACGATAACCTTGAGGGTACGCTCATCATCGACATGCTGGGCGAGGGACTTACCTATTATAAAGAAGAAAACATCATTCTCAGAAGATACAATCAGTATGGCGAGCCTCTGCCCGATGTGGAGCTGACCTGGGATCAGGTAACCTTGAACGAAACGGCACAAGGACACTCTATGTCCTTCAATCTCCCTGAGGGTCATGCATTCCATATAATATATTATACCAGACACGAGGATCTGGACGACGGTGATCAGAAGCAGTTTACCAACACAGTCACCGCCACCATCAACGGTAAGGAGGAGAGCACTCACGGCTGGGCCGATGTAGTGGGATTTGAGCCTAAGGTAGAAAAGACGGTTACAGGTGACGACGGACAGTATGCTTACTTTACCATCGAGTCAGACGTTCCCTCACTTATCAAGGGGTGGGGCAACTTTGTTATCTCCGACTACGCTTCTATATGGTCAGCGGCGGACAGCACCTACTATGAGGTGGTAAACAAGCCGCAGGATATGGTGATAAGTGCAACCACCGAAAGCGGAGAAACCATAACCTTTACACATTATGTTGCAGGAGGGCCTACAGAGAACACATACATTCTTATGGCTCCTTCAGAGGGAAACCTCTATCATACCTTTAATATATTCTTTAACACCGCTATCCCCAACAAGGCAGATTCCAAGTGGCTGCTTGACGAGAACGCAACTCTTACCATAACCTACAAGCTTCCCCTTGATGCCAAGGTTGGTACCGATTGGGCGGTAGAGCCTACGGGAGATCTGACGCTTAAGGACGTACTTCTCAAGGGCTCTCCCATGACCAATGCGGTATATATGAACTATACCGATGTGGTAAAGACCAATGATTCGGTAACCTACAGCTATACACCTAAGATCACCAAGGATTCGGTGGTAACCGAGGATGGAATCATCGACTACAAGGTCAAGTTCTTCAATACCGTGCCGGGCAGTGGCGGCGATACCGGATATCTTACCGGTACTACCGGTATGGCGTATTTCACGGATACCTTTGATGAAAGGCTGGAGTATGTAGACGGCTCGTTTCTGCTTACCTGTTATAATCCGTGGGCTCCATACGAATGGCTGTGCAAGTATATTTACAACGGACCGCCCATCGACTCCAAC
>JAZNKU010000444.1:0-1806 GCA_045578685.1 Eubacteriales bacterium | reverse complement strand
ATCAACATTGTGATAATAGCAATGACACCTATGATTTTAAACACCGTAAGTGACACCTCAGCATAACCCAAAGCAAATATAAGAGGAATGTATACAGCATTGAGCGACGAAAGCATTACAAGAGGCTTATTGAATCGTTTGGCGATAAGAGACAGGAAAACTCTGATGATCGTGAGCACACATACAGGTAACCAGATGATAAGCATATACAACATATACACGCCATCAGCATCATACCACGGGAACACCTCAAACATACAGCTTACGATAAAAGCAAATATCAAATACAAGGCAGTAAGCAATATGTTGATCAATCCGTCAAAAATCTTATATACCTTCATGAGAGATAAAATTTTCCTCAATTATATCAGACAGCGCATCAAAATAATAGTCAGCTATAAGCTTATGCCCTTCTTCTGTGGGATGAACACCCTCCGCCGTCCAATACGATGGAGGTTCTGCAACACACGCAGCAGCGAAAAGACCATCAAGAGGTATATATCTGTCAGCGTATTCTGCGGCGAGTTTACGAACAATCTGTATTTTTTCATCAATATCGTTATGGAATCTCTTCATATCAGGAAAATTAAGAACAAACTGTTCAAGCATGATTATCTTAGCGTTCGTCTTGTTCTTAATATCCTCAAGCAAGGATCTGTAGTTTGCTTCAAAAACATCATTTGGAACCCAATCCTGCTCACTTATATGATGCCAGGTATCGTTAACACCTACAAGAATAGATATAACATCAGGCTGAATGTCAATTGCATCCTCTTGCCATCTTTGTACAAGATCCTTGGTTTGATGTCCGCCCACCCCTTTATTGATGAGCTCAAACTCAAGCTGGGGATAACATTCCTCAAGATACTGTTTTACATAAACAGGATACCCAGAGCCCAATTTGGATATATCGGAACGGCTTCTGCCGCAATCCGTGATGCTGTCCCCCTGAAATAATATTTTCATAAAAGTTTCTCCAAACAAAATTCAATTTTTATTATTATAAATTATAAAAAATAATATGTCAATACTCTTGACAAAAAATAAATTATTGTGTATAATGACATAGTTTAGAGGTCACAGTACAAAATTTGGAACCGACTTCTCCTTACCGGCAGTAAAATCTAACTTAATGCTGTCGGTCATAAGTCCATAGGGAGGTGTAACAAAATGGCAAAGGCATACACTAATTACGAAACCATTTTCGTTTGCGATATTACTCGCGGCGAAGAGGCTGTTAAGGCTCTTGTTGATAAGTTCGTTACTCTTATCAAGTCTAACGGCGAGGTATCCGAGGTTAATGAGTGGGGCAAGCGTAGACTTGCATACCCCATCAACGATATGACCGAGGGTTACTACACATTCGTAACATTCAGTGCTCCTCAGGCGTTCGTAGCAGAGCTCGAGCGTAGATACCACATCAACGACGGTATCATGCGTTCTATCGTTGTCAAGGCTGACGACAAGGCTTCTATGCCCCAGAGAGCAGTTGCAGAGGCTACCCCTGCTGCCCCCGCAGTAGAAGAAGCTCCTGCAGTTGAAGAGGCTCCTGCTGAAGAAGCGGCAGAGTAAGTCTCAGAAGGAGTAAGCAAATGGCTAACTTTAATTTCAACAAAGTTATTCTGGGCGGCAGACTTACTGCTGACCCCGAGCTCAGACAGACCCCTCAGGGTATATCTGTGACAACCTTCTCTATTGCAGTTAACCGCAGATTTACAAGAACCAACGACGGCTCTGCGCCTACCGCTGATTTCTTTAACTGTACCGCATGGAGATCTAACGCTGAGTTCATCACACGTTATTTCA
>JAZNKU010000443.1:0-2785 GCA_045578685.1 Eubacteriales bacterium | reverse complement strand
GGGAAGATACCTCCGTCGGCATCATAGATAACAGGATTACCCCAGATACAGTAAAGAGTGGTAGAAGCGTTAGCGGTATACTTCTCGTGGAAGGAGGTACCGTTACCGCGTCCGATGGGAAGCTCGTTTGTGTTCCACTCTACAAATACCATAAGGTTGCCGTAGTCACCGGGTACGCCGGGGAACATGCCGTATGCATTTATGATATCGCTCTTATGGTGGGGAAGTTCAAGATCCACTGCGGGGAACTTGTAAACTGTTACGGGATTACCCCAGCCCTGATGACCGGGATGAAGGGTTACTTCATACGCCCAGGATGCATAGAGGGTTGCGGAGCTGTTTACCAGAATGGGGTTCTGAACACCTACGGGATAGGTGATAGCACCTCTGTCAGCGTCCTCTTTATTGAACGCCCAGCCGCGGAAGACCATACCCGGCTTTGCGGGAACATGATCTGTTAAGTAAATGAGCGTGCCGCAATCAACGGTGATACTTGCTGGGGGATTGGCACCGCCGTTGAGGTCAAAGCTGATGGTTGCGGTATCTGCTGCCGATACGGGAAGTGTAAAAGAAACACACCCAAGCAGAGTTGCCAGTGCCAAAATCAAAGACACGATCCTTTTGAAATTTGACATTTTTGCCTCCTTGTGCACAATTAATAAATTATTGCGAATATTTTAATACTTTATGTATTATATCACAATAAATTATAAATTGCAATACAAAAAGGATGCCGAAGCATCCTTTTTTATGTTGTATTTGGTTTCTTATTCTACTGTGATCACATAGTAGTTATAGGACTCGTCGTTATACTGAACGCAAAACGTATATGTTCCTGTCTTAAGACCCTTAACTGTGATAACGCCGTCAACTGCCGCACTTGCCTTAAGTGCTACAGAGCCTGCTGCTCTCTTGATCTCAGCGGAGGTCTTGTATTCGCCCTTAGCATATCTTACGATGTAAAGATCGTCGATATTGCCGATGGTTACTACGTTGTTAGACTGAGTAAATTCGGGAACCTTCTGCTCTACCTCGTAGGTGTAGATCTTGGTGTAGCCGTCGTTATACTGAACTGCTACAGTTACTGTACCAGACTGTCTGTACTGGATCATGTAAGACTCTGCACCCTTGATATCATTCTTTGCGGTGAAGGATCTTGCACCCGCCGCCTTCTTGATCTCGGATACGGTCTTATATGTGCCGTATGCGGTTCTGATTACCTTAACATCAGCGAGGTTACCTACAGTAAGCTGTAAGCCGTCTGCCGCGAAGGTAGGCTCGGTTACATCTACCTGCTGATAGAGGAACTTCTGTGTGCCGTCGTTGTATCTTACAAGCACGGTGTAGTAGCCGCCTGCCTTAAGTGTGTAAGTGTAGCTCTCTGCACCTGCAAGTTTATCGGGAGTGAGACGGACTACTGCATTTGCCTTAACGTCTGCATAGGTGTTGTAATCACCGAGAGCGATGAATACATCCTTTACATCTACCATACCCGATACGGTAAGGTTAGGACCGTCTGCCTTAACTGCAAGCTCTACAGGTTCGGGCTCAGGTTCGGGCTCCGGCTGTATCACATCATAGATTGCATAGAGGGTAATAGGCTCGGTTACATCATAGACCTCGCCTGTTTTATATACCCTTCCTGTGCCGTCGGCCCTTGTATTCCAGTATAGAACGGGCTTTCCGTCACTTGCGGGAATAACGGTAAGACCGTCGTAACCCTCGCGATTTTCACGGAGATTGTTATTATTATCCTTTGCAGGATTGAAATCAGAGGAAGAAGAATACTTGGTAACATCAGCTGTTGCAAGAATCTTATATTCATTACCGTTGGTAATATATACGAAGTCCTGTACCTTAATGCCTGAGCCGTCATTCATATCGTATGTAATGATGGGGTCCCAGGCTGCGTTTACGAAAATATTTTCACCGTAAGGAACACGGTCGGTGTTGACCATAAATACAGAATTTTTGTACGCATTGTCATATATCTCATATTCATATCCGTTGTTAATAGGATCACCGTATGTTAATCTGCCCTGACCGTTACCCGACCAAAACTCAACTTTAGTCATATCCTCTTTGTCTGTCTGGAGCCTGTAATCTGTTCTGGACAGAGTTGTAGTTGCTTTGGGGAAAGAGAAGGGCTGTGCAAAGTTCATGTGACCAAAGTGAGAATCAGACTTTGTAATATTTGTATTACTGCCGTCCCATGAGCCACCGTTGGGATCGTAGTATACTGCATAGTAACCGCCGGTAGGATATTGACCGTCACCGTCAGACTTCATCCACACACCCTTAAGATCCA
This sequence comes from Eubacteriales bacterium, assembly GCA_045578685.1. GTDB lineage: Bacteria > Bacillota > Clostridia > Oscillospirales > CAG-272 > RGIG7300. The sequence continues at coordinate 477 of JAZNKU010000443.1, read as the reverse complement.
TAGAGCGGTCAACTCTGACGGTCTGACCGGGATTATAGTAGTTCTGTGCGGTGCCCGTCTCACTCCAGCCAATAAACGCCCAACCGGGATATGATGGGGTGTTGGTAGGGATGGTTATATAATTTCCCTTGGCAGTGGTTATCATCTCGGGTACATCCTCAACGGGAAGTACGGGATCAAAGTTAATTATTGATGCTGTTCCGCTGAAATTGGAATATAGGAACTTATACGCGTTGGTAACTCGTTGCTTGCCGGGGTCCTCGAGAGCGAGAACATCTCTTGCCTGTGCGACGAAGTAGTTATCATCGGGGTTCATGCCGAACTCAATGCAAGAATTATAAAGCTCTCGTAAAGCTGCCGTATCAACAGCTGCATCCTCGGTAAATGCCTTAATAAATGCGTTTTTATCATCCATCACCCATACTTTTTCCTCAGGGTCATAGTAGTACGATTGACCCGGAAGAGCCTGTGTATAGG
>JAZNKU010000442.1:0-2568 GCA_045578685.1 Eubacteriales bacterium | reverse complement strand
ATTTCTGTTCTCCGGTACGGTATATCAGAATATTGCATATGCGAAGCCCGGTGCAACTCTCGATGAAGTAATAGCTGTTGCAAAACTTGCAGGATGTCATGATTTTATCTGCCGTATGCCTGACGGTTATAATACCAGAGTTGGTGAGCGCGGTTCGACACTTTCCGGTGGCGAGCGTCAGCGTGTTGCCATAGCGAGAGCCCTTCTTCATGATCCCCGTATACTTATACTCGACGAAGCGACCGCATCCCTTGATACCGAGACAGAAAAACAGATACAGGATGCATTAGCTAAGCTTTCTGACAAGCGTACCACTATTGCTATTGCCCACAGACTTTCTACTCTTCGTAACGCAACGAGGCTTGTTGTGCTCGACAAAGGCAGAGTAGCGGAGGTTGGTACTCATGATGAGCTTATCGCAAAAGAGGGTATATATTACGGACTTGTTATGGCACAGCGTGAAATGTCGAATATGGAAGTATAAATTACAAATGGCTGTAGTAATTCTACAGCCATTCTCTTATATCAATTGCGAGCTTTTCCTCAAGGTTAATTAGCCTTTTGCAGATATCCTTTGACATTTCGTCAGCTGCTTTATATTTGTTGAGATATCGGTTAAGAGATTTGACTCCCATGTTACACCCGTCAGTCATAAGATCTGCTACGGTGCAGTCCTTGTCTTTCATATCGAGCATTATATTTGTCTTAAGCCAGGACATTCCTTTTGCCATTGGGTTGGGATCTTTGCCCTCATCATCGTATTTATTAAGCAGTTTGTCGATCTCACGGTCGAGCTTTTCGTGTTCATTTCGACAGTCTGTCAGAAGCTTTCTGAATCTTTCGTCTTTTATGTGATCAACCACCTGAGTGATGGATTCTACACCCATCTTTACACCTGCATCACATTCGCGTAAAAGCCTTATAGTATCTTGTTCTATCATAAAAACACTCCCTTCTTATGAAGGGAGTATTGTCATATATCTTTCTTTTTATTCTTGTATATGAACATAAACGCTATCATCTGTATGATAAATGTTACCGTCCATGATACGGTATATGAGAAATACAAGCATTGCGGAGTATGAAATTGCGGTAATTGGAATATTGTATATATCCATGTGATTCTTATTCCGCAGACTCCGAGTACAGAGATTATCATCGGGGCAATAGAAGCACCCATACCGCGTAAAGCACCTGTGGATACATCCATAAGACCGCATAAGAAATAGGGAAGACATATATAGCTCATACGGATTATACCGTAGCTTATTGCCTCAGCCGAATCTGTGATGTATATGGATAATAGCTTGGGGCCAAGCAGATATACTGCACCTCCGAATACAACGCCGGTTACGGTAACGAGAAGCAGACAAATGACAAGTATTTTTGCTACGCGTCTGTATTTCTTTGCTCCTGCATTCTGTCCCACATAGTTAACAGCGGTCTGGTGGAATGCATTAAGACAGACGTATACGAACCCTTCTATATTTGCTGCCGCGGCGTTACCGGACATAACGATGTCGCCGAAGGAGTTTATTGAGGACTGAATGATTACATTGGAGATAGAGAACAGTGACCCCTGTATTCCTGCAGGTAAGCCTATACGAATGATCTTTTTAAGCTGGACACCGTATATCTTCATACGGCTAAGCTCGAGCTTACAGGGATCGGTGCGCTTCATCAAGGCTCTTACCACAAGCAATGCAGAAACTGCCTGTGATATTGTAGTTGCGAGAGCAACACCCTCGACATTCATATCGAATGCAGTAACGAATATTACATTCAGAAATACATTCAATATTCCGGCAACTGACAGGAATATAAGCGGTGATTTCGTATCACCTGCTGCCCTTAATATCGACGAAGCAAAGTTGTAGAGCATATTGAAGGTGATGCCTCCAAAATATATCTTCATATAAAGAGAAGACAGAGGGAGAACATTTGCAGGTGTATTCATCATGGTCAGAAGCGGAGTTGACAGGGAGATGCCGAGTACGGTCAGTATAACACCGCTTAAAATTGCTGCGGGGATAGCAGTATGAACGGTACGGTGTACCTCTTGGTCTTTTTTAGCACCAAGTGCATGGGCTACTGTAACGCCCGCACCTACCGACAATCCGATAAACAGATTTACTATAAGCATGGTTATAGAACCCGTAGCACCTACCGCAGCCACCGACAGGCTTCCTCTGAAACGGCCGACTATTACAAGATCTGCGGCGTTGAAAAGAAGCTGTAATATACTTGTAAGAATAATAGGAATTGTATATAATACAATATTTTTAAACAGAGGACCCTCTGTCATATTATGAGTTTTTGCCATCTTTATTTTTCCCAGGGGAATATGTATTTGTTTAATCTGAGTGTATCTCGTATTTCGGTGATTTCCTTCTGTACCGACTCGTTTATCGGAACTCCTTCGGTTCTTGCTAAGCGGGTAAGGTATTCCTTCTCACCTGCGGTGTATATGCGCTCGGCACCGGGAACCTTTTTTGATGATCGGACACTTCTGAGTATTTCCCCTGCCTTTTTGCGGCAGAGTCCTTCACCGAGAAAGTGATCGGTATC
>JAZNKU010000441.1:0-1763 GCA_045578685.1 Eubacteriales bacterium | reverse complement strand
AAAGGAAACTGTTTCGGCTCAGCGGTATGATATACCACGGGATGGTATTATCAGCGAACTCGAAACAAGGGTCGTTACGTTTGTGGCACAGAAAAATGAATGACTTATTGGAAGCAAGTGTTGGCTTGCGTGCTGAGAGAGCTTTGCAAGTCAAAGGATATAAATGTTTGACGGAGGAGCGCCAATGAAAAAAGTACACCTATTTTCACTGCTTGTGGCAATGATACTGATGAGTGGCTGCGATAACGGCTACGTTGTTGAAAATGCTGCGGATAGAGCAAATACACCTGCCCGATCTGATGTAATATATTCCGATCCGCCCGATGTTGATGACGGCATCATACACGCTACCCGTTATGATAGGGATATCACTATCATAAGATGCGGCGACAATTACTTTACTTATAGCGTGAATATGTACGGAATATGGTTTTTGGATGATATTGAAATTGATCTTTCCGATGATTATGAACAGCAGATGGGTACGGCGGTAAAGCTGATAGCGGATACAGAGTCAATCTCAGGCGGTATCAGCGGCAAAAACGTGTGTTATATTAGGGAGATAAAAAAACAGACGCTTCTCGGCTTTGATGATGAGTGGGCAGATCTGCTGCCTGTGTGGGGTAAAGCGGCTGTTGCTCCCGAGGCAGGATGGGAACACCTCTGCGAATACGGATTTGATGAATACAACAGTATAGCTGTGGTCTATAAATACGCCGAGGACGGTGGAGTTTATACCATAGGAAATACATCCGATAAGCTGATCGTATGTTGTAATGGTGAGGAGATAGGAAGATACGACCAATGCAGGATACTGAAAGACCCTCAGGGTTATGGCATAAAGGAGCGAATAGTACTGTGCAATAAAAGTATTGATGATCGAGTAGTTTGGCAGCTTGCAGAGGATGGGATCCGCAGCTATGACAGCTACTTCTTGATCGGAGATATAGTTTAATATTCATAGACACCCGAGTAGATTCTCGGGTGTAATTTGTATTATGCACATTTTACATATCTAACTTCCTGTAATTGTTATTTTTGCAGAAAATAATTGTGGAAAAGCATAAGAATTATTATTGACTTATTGCAGAATATAATGTATAATGTTATATGTGGAGAATGTTTTTAATGTGTGAGGAATAAGCCTTTTTTTCACGACATTATTGCTTCTCATAACTTCTTAAATATTTTGCAAAGGAGATAACTATTATGGCAAGAAATCCCGGTGTTTTAACCAAGAACCCTAACGTTATCAAGTGGGTAGACGAGATGGTCGCTCTGTGCAAGCCCGATTCCGTAGTATGGATCGACGGCTCCAAGGAGCAGCTTGACGAACTGACCGCTGAGGTTACCTCTCTTCCTGCTGACAGCAAGGATGCTATGTGCCACCTCAACCAGGACAAGCTCCCCGGCTGTCTGTACCACAGAACACTCCCCAACGACGTAGCTCGTGTAGAGGACAGAACCTTCATCTGCTCCAAGACAAAGGAGAATGCAGGTCCTACAAACAACTGGATGGATCCTCAGGAGATGTACGCTAAGCTGACCCCCATGTACGATGGCGTCATGAAGGGCAGAACAATGTACGTTATCCCTTATTCCATGGGTCCTATCGGCTCTCCTATCGCTAAGGTAGGTGTTGAGATCACCGACTCTATCTATGTTGTTCTTAACATGAACATTATGACAAGAATGGGTACTCAGGCTTTTGAGAACCTCGGTGATACTTCTAACGACTTCGTTCGCTGCCTGCATTCCAAGGC
>JAZNKU010000440.1:0-4413 GCA_045578685.1 Eubacteriales bacterium | reverse complement strand
TTTGCAGGTCAGAAGCCTTGGGGCACTAAGGTTGATATCATCATGCCCTGCGCTACTCAGAACGAGGTTAACCTCGACGATGCTAAGAAGATCGTTGAAAACGGTATTAAGTACTACGTAGAGGTTTCTAACATGCCTACCACCAACGATGCTATCTCTTACCTTAAAGAAAACAACGTGATCGTTGCTCCCTCCAAGGCAGTTAACGCAGGTGGTGTTGCTGTTTCCGGTCTTGAGATGAGCCAGAACTCCATGAGATACAGCTGGACCGCAGAAGAAGTTGATGCTAAGCTTCATCAGATCATGTCCGATATCTTTGCTGCTTCCGTTAAGGCTGCTAACAAGTATGGTCTCGGTGACGATCTTGTTGCCGGTGCAAACATCGCAGGCTTTGAAAAGGTTGCAGATGCTATGCTTGCTCAGGGTATCGCATATTAATTACATAACCCAACAACCTCCGATTTTAGGAGGTTGTTTTTCTTGATCACTTGATAATGTGAATAGTTTATGTTATAATAACATCAGATCATACCCTGAAAGGAGCATATTATGAAATCGAAAAAACTATTTGCCATTTTACTTGTATGTACAATGCTGATCTCCTCAGCTATGCAAATCTTTGCACTCGAGGCAGACAATGCCGTTACGGCAAACTGGAACACCTTGGCTGCAAAATATTCAAACGGCACGTGGAAAATCATTGCGCCGAAAGCAAATAATAACAAGATAAAAACAGACGGCTTTATTTTCAAAAAATCTGATAACGACGGAATTAATGTCATAACACCCGATTACACTACCTTTGCGGGAACATACGGTGTTTCCGCAGTAACAAGTAACGCTAAAACGCCCTTAGACGGTCTAAGCGTAGTAATCAAACCTGATGAGTACGATTCTATGCTCGATTCATTAAAATCCGGAAACCTCATAGGTATTCTGTGGACCGAAGAAAAAATCACAGAGATTGCTAAATACAACGATGCAACAGCGGCATACGACAAAGGTCTTTATACAGCTGTACAGGCTTACGACACAGGTCTTAGACATCTTATTCCCACTGCTGAAAATGCTACACCTCTGACCCCTGCATTTGATTCTAAAGCAGCACCCGTCGGACAGGCTCTTTACATATCTCTCGCATGCAATGTCGAACAGGAGGATAGGGCTCCCGTCGCGACATCAGTAAGAATAGTATATTACGATGGTTATTATATTAATGACGACGGCAACCCCGGTTACAGATGGATATTTACCGCACGCAATCACCCCGATACTCTAAATTCCGATGCAACACGCCATTCTCAACCCTACGAAAATGTTGATATTTCTAACGGGCTTGCTATTAACGTGAGAGCTGATGATGAACTCGGTTTTATTGTAAATATTAACGGTTATGACTATTGTAGAGGCGAGGATGTCGGATACTTCCCCGACGCAAAACAGGATTGGTACGGTTACAGAAACAACGATCTTACCGATGATAAAATCGAAGAAAGCGATCCTCTATATCTTAGCACAATGACCTATGCTAAAGACGATATCGACCTTTCAGGCCTCAAAACCGCAGGAGAGGGTTATGTGACAGTAGGTGCAGTATCAAACAACGATAAAAACCTCGATGAACACGGTTGTAACTACACCGTTGAAAGCATTAACGGCACTCCTGCCGCAAACTGGAACGGTGCAACGATTACCGATCACGAGTGTAATTTCGCATACATTGAGACGATAGATCCTGACTGTACACGCGACGGCTATGATTATTACAGATGCACAAAGTGCGGAAGACCTGACATCAAAAATATAATTCCTCACATTGAGCATATCGCGGGAGAGATGAAGAACTTTGAAGATCCTACCTGCGACAATTACGGTACAATGGCCGCTCATTGTACCATATGCAAGCGCATCGTAGATTCATACGCTACCCCCAAGCCCGATCATACATTTACTGAAGAAGTTACCGTAATAACAGAAGCTACCTGTGACAAGGACGGTCTTATTAAGAAACATTGTTCCACATGTAATAAGGACTACGAGATCGTTGTTCCTGCCGATCCTAACTCTCATGTTACCGAAAACGCTACACCCGTAATCGAAACCAGCAACGGCTCTACAGACTGGTTCGGTAAGGTTTCAGGCATTTGCAATAGTTGCGGTAAGGATATAACCATAACCGAGAATATGTATGAACATGTTTCTCACTTTACCGATGTTAAGGAAAACCATTGGTTTATGTCAGAGGTTGCTTTCTGTGTAAGACAGGGTTTTGTTTCCGGTATGACAGAAACCACATTCTCCCCCAATGCTAACCTCACCAGAGCACAATTCCTAACACTACTTGCGAAGTTGGACGGCGTCGATCTTACCAAATATGATACAACTAACGCAGGCTTTGCTGATGTCAAACCCGATCACTGGTTCAACGAGGTTGTATGCTGGGCAGTAGAAAATGAATTCACAAGCGGTCTTTCCGAGACCAGATTCGGCCCTAACGAAAATATCACCCGTGCACAGCTTGCAAGATTCTTTATGGTTTACACAGAGAAAAAAGGATTTGATGTTTCTAAGATTGCTGATATCTCCTCATTTCCGGATGCAGATAAGGTACAGGTGTGGGCAGAGTCAGCAGTAAAATGGGCTGTTGCAGAGGGGCTTATCGCGGGAATGTCCAACGGTGACCTCGCTCCCAACGGAAATGCCACAAGAGCACAGGCTGCACGCATAATCATGATGTATGCCGACAAAAAATTTACACCTATAACCTAAAAGCGTACAACAGTATAATTTGCTGTAGGATAATACACAAGTAACCGCTTTAAAAGAGCGGTTACTTTTTTTGAAAAATATATTGTACATTATATAAAAATATGCTATAATAAATAAAATTATCAAACGGAGGTATATTATGAGCAATAACCCCTACAGTGAAGTAACTCCGAAATTATTTGAGTTAGCAGAAGAATGCGCACGTAACAATCATATAGATAAAGAGCTTTATGCAAAGCACAAGGTGAATCTTGGTCTGCGTGACGTAAACGGTAAGGGTATCCTTACCGGTCTTACAGAGATATCTGACATTATTTCCTTCGAAGAAAAAGAAAACGGTGAACGTATCCCCTGCGAAGGTATCCTTAAGTACAGAGGCTACGATATATACGAGCTTGTAGATGGATTTATGAAGGAAGATCGATTTGGCTTTGAAGAAATAGCTTACCTTCTTTTTCTGGGCAAGCTGCCCGACAACAAGGAGCTTGCCGAGTTTACTGAGCTTTTAGCATCATACCGCAAGCTTCCTAAGAACTTCGTTCGTGATGTAATTCTTAAAGCACCCAGCCGTGAGGTAATGAACACAATGGCAAGGTGCGTACTTACCATGTATGTATACGACGATATGGCCGATAACATTTCAATACCCAATGTACTTCGCCAATCCTTACAGCTTGTAGCACAGTTCCCTATCTGGGCTGTTTACGGATATCTCTCTTCACAGTATTATCACAACGGACAGGATCTGCATATCAACCAGCCTCGCACCGACCTATCTACGGCCGAGAATATACTTCATATGCTCCGTCCGGATGGCAAATATACCGACCTTGAGGCTAAGATACTTGACCTTGCTCTCGTCCTTCATGCAGAGCACGGCGGCGGTAACAACTCAACTTTTACAGCACATGTTGTATCATCCTCAGGCACAGATACCTATTCTGCAATCGCTGCAGCTCTAGGCTCCCTTAAAGGTCCCAAGCACGGTGGTGCAAACATCAAGGTCGTCCGTATGTTTAACGACATCAAGGAAAATGTTAAAGACTGGACAAACGAAGAAGAAATCGCAGAATACCTTACTGCAATTCTTGAAAAGAGAGCATTTGACCGTTCCGGTCTTATATACGGTATGGGACATGCTGTATATTCCCTTTCCGACCCCAGAGCATGTATACTTGAACGCTGTGTAAAGGATCTCAGTGCCGAAAAGGGTCGTGATGACGAGTATACACTCTACAAGAATGTTGCAAAGATCGGTACCAAACTTATTTCCGAGAAGCGTAAGATTTACAAAGGTGTAAGCCCCAATGTGGATTTCTTCAGCGGTTTTGTTTACAGTATGCTTAACATCCCCGCAGAACTTCTTACTCCTATATTTGCGATTGCGCGTATAGTCGGTTGGAGTGCACATCGTATTGAAGGTCTTATCAATGCAGACAAGATTATCCGTCCCGGCTATATGGGTGTCGGAGAAGCGCGTGAATACATAGAAATTGACGAGCGTAACTGATTGACAAGCGCTTAAAAATATGTTATATTAAATAGGAGAGTGGTAACACTCTCCTATTTTGACCCGTAAGGAGGTGTAGATATGGCAAAGAAAACCGACGGAAAGATAATTGCTCAGAATAAAAAAGCAAGGCA
>JAZNKU010000439.1:0-6063 GCA_045578685.1 Eubacteriales bacterium | reverse complement strand
CCCTACCTTGCTCCCGTACCTATGAGAGGTAAAACCAACGTTTCCTCTTATATGAAGTATACCGCAGAGGCAGCGGCAAGCGTGCTTGGAATAGATGTTGAAGAGTTTTGCAGCATCACTACAGAGAATGCTAAAAGACTTTTCGGTATTAAGTGAATAGAGAATAGTGAATAGTGAATAGAGAATAGTGAATAACAAAATGACCATAACATACGAAGACGGCAGCGGGTTATATATAAACTCAACCAACCGCTGTACCAATAACTGCGACTTTTGTGTCCGTGTGACCGAGGATGGCCATTACGGCGATCTCTGGCTTGATAGTGAGCCTACGGTTGAGGAGATCATCGCAGATATAGACAAGAGAGATTTAAGCAAATACACCGAGGTAGTGTTCTGCGGCTACGGTGAGCCTACTATGCGCCTTGACGATATTCTTGAGGTAGCAAAGCATATAAAAGAGGTATGTGACTTGCCTGTACGCATCAATACAAACGGCTTGGCAAATCTCTATTTTGAAGATGATATCACCTATAAATTTGAAGGTATAATAGATGCTTTGTCTGTCAGCCTTAACGCCGCAAATTCGGATGAATACGTCCGTGTCTGTCATCCCGTATTCGGCGATAAGGCTTTTGAGGGCGTATTAGACTTCACCGCCAAGGCTACAAAGTATGTACCCAAGGTGTATATGTCCGTGGTAGAGGGATTTTTATCCCCCGAGGACATCAACATCTGCCGCACCCTTGCATCCTTTGTGGGCGCAGAGTTAAGAGTACGTGAGTTTATAGGATGAAAAGAACTGTAGCATTTTTGCTTATTGTTTGTCTCTGTCTGCCCTTCATCTCCTGTGAAAAGGAGGAAATAAAGGGTGACGGTGTTATGTCGGACATTCTCTTTTTAGGGGATGATCTTATGGAGACAAGCATGGTGTACGAATATTTTGAAGAGCTGTGCCGTATCAACGGTAAGGAAGTACTGACCGTTCATCACCGTACCGTAGAGGACGCCCGTATGTACACCTATGCCGATATGTGTAAAGAGGATAAGGAGTTTCGCAAGCTTGTAAAGGATGCAGACGTTATCCTGTTTCAGGAGGGAAGTGCCGAAACCAAGACCACGGTGGAGTCAGTGACCGAGATACTCAAATATGCCAATGATCCCCTGGTCGTGTGTATCTCTTACTACGGCTATCCCAGATGGATGCACAGAAATATATTTCTGAACTCTCATCCCGAGTTCAGATATGCGGATTCCAACACCGTTATCGGCGGAATACTTACCCCCGAGGATTCTCCTGTAGGCTATGAGCATCTCTATCATGAGGACTACATACACCCAAACGAGCTTAACGGCTTTATAGTGGCCCTTATCTGCTATTCAAAGGTTTACGGTACCAAGCCCGAGAGTATTCTCTGGCAGGGAATAGAGGAAAAGCAGTCTCTTATCCTCGGTACCCCCTGCAGTAATACAGCGGAACTGGAAAAGCTGCTTTCAGAGCTGCAAACAGGTGTAAATAAGTATATAAATTAAAGGCACTCACATGAGTGCCTTTTCTATGTATAAGGTGATTATCTTTTTTGGTGATACAGTCAAGTCCACCCTGTCTTTTCCTATGCGTTCCTTGAGATCCTCTGCCATATCGCTGCGATATATATTTCCCCTTGCCGATATATGAGTAACGGTATCGGTATCCGAATAATTATAGAACCTTACAACGGTTCCTTTTTCATCTTCGGATAACTTGACAGCAGAAACTGTGATACCCTCACCTTTGACCGTAAGTGCAGGGGTGTTGTCCTTTACCGTTATATTCTGCCAGGGATCGGGGAGATAGTACAGCTCTGAATAAGCAGAGTCCTGAACGGCGGGTCTGCCTCCCGAGAACACCCGACGGTCAGAGGGAACACAAACTGTACAGAGAGGTGTACGGAATACTGTTGATATTTCGGGGATGCCGGCAGATGCGACGTTGCCCGTATATGCGCAGAGTGCCAGTCTGCCTTTTATTGTACGCAGGCATTGGTTTTCCCGTGCTACCCACATCTCACCGCCTATAGGCTCAAAGCCCTCGCCCCGTTCTATGACACCCGTGGCACGGAGCAAGGTAACTGCAAGTTCGCCGTTGTTTATACGTTCCGCTTCGTGGGCGCCTTCGGTAAGTATTGCTATACCCGTACCCTTTTCTTCTACAGCAACAAATGACGTATTTGGAAAGGTCTGTGATACAGGATCAGGCTCAAAGAAGGTGTCTTTTCTTTCGATAATATCAAAGGGTATATCCGCAAAGCATCCTGCCTTATTTCCCGTAACGGTTACCAGACGCAGTCTGTGGTCACGGCAACGGTTGTTGATTTCATAATTCAGCTGTAGCGTTTTGTCCGAAGCGGACAGCTCAAGAATAAGGCTTACCGTTACAAACTCTGTGGTATCGCTGCCATAGTATGCAGGCAGAGACATATCCCAGGTGAGCTTGATCCTGCCGCAGAAGCGGTTGTTTTCAAGCACCTCTGTCACGGGGGTAAATTCTCTCGAGGTTATAGTTTTTTTACCTGTCGGGATGTAATTATAGGAGCTTCCTCTGTCTCCCGTATCCTCAAGGTAAATTGCATCCTCTAAGATCTCGCCTGTTTCCTTGAAGATAATATCAATTTTTCCAGAATAGGTTACAGATACCTTTATATATTCATTTTCAAGGACAGCGCTGTTGCTGTTTTCAAGAAGCTTGTATTCATCATCTACAGGTATCAGCTTAAAGCACTTTTGAGAATAAGGGTTTACAGTACCTGCATCAAGATAAAGCGAATATCTGTCAACAGGAATACTTCCCGGCAGATTAAGTGGGGAGGTGACGTCTCGGCGGACACTTTCCTTTGAGGATATACCGAAGCTTACTTTGTTATCATCGCAATCAACTATATAAAAGCCCTTGATATTCTGATCCCTCGGCAGATCTGCGGTAACCTTTACTATACCTGTTTGTGTGTTTGCTGTGGTGTTGATTACACTTATCAGATAGTCCGTGTCATTTATTATCTCGCTGTGATATGCAAGCTCGCAAGCTCCCCTTGCCAGCATATCGTCGGCAAACTCGAAAAGACGCTCAAAATTATCGTATGAATGCTTATGTACCGCATCACAGGAGCAACCGCAGATCGTATCGTGAGGATGATTCTGTATGAGCTTCTTCCACATATAGCGGAAGTGATCGGCGGAATATATACCCTTCATGCCCGCAAGCTCAAGCATTGAATAGAGAGGCTCAAGCCTCTGCTCCAGCATATTCTGCATTCTTACGTTTGCGACCTTTATATAATGACGGGAGGACAGGGTGCCGGGCAGGATATCTCCCGTTCCGCCCTTTCGCAGCTCACCCTTGTGGGTCGTCAGGTTTATGTTATTGTCTTTAATGGCTTTCTTTACGTCGTCTATATAACCTTCAAGAGAATACTGCTTCATTGTGAATTCTGTGCCGTACTCTTTATTAAAAGCATCTATAGCTTCAAACAGATCGTCCTGAGCCTCAAGGTGGTCAACGCCGTTCATAAGCAAATAGTAATCTGTAGCCGCCTTGTCACAAAAATCTCCGTGAACGGTGTCCACCATCTTTTTTGCCTTTTTTGTATCAAGGGGGATACGCTGGGAATTGTTGTACCAGCCGCGCATATAGAAGGCGGTAAGGCGGTTGCCGTCTGCGCCCTCCCATATAAATTCCAACGGAGAAGGGTAACGGTAAATACTGCCGTCCTCGGCTTTGCCGTATTCCGAAAAACCTCTGGCAAATACGAAATTATCCACTCCGAAATCCGTAAGGATCTGCGGAAGCTGTGAGATATTACCGAACTGGTCGGGAGCATAACCCACCTTGGTGCATTTTCCGAATTCCTCTGCTATGCTTTTGCCGATAATAAGATTTCTTACGGTAGACTCACCGCTTGTAAGGTAAAAATCGTTTTGCAGATACCAGGGGCCTACTATTATGTTGCCGTTTTTGATATGTTTTTTTAGAATTTCTCTTTTTGACGGACGTATTTCGAGATAATCCTCAAGTACAATCGTTTGTGCATCAAGATGGAATATATAATCCGGATATTTTTCAATTATTATAAGCAGTCTGTCTATGAGATCGACCAATTTGAGTCTGAACACCTCATAGGGCTTATACCATTCTCTGTCCCAATGAGTGTGGGAAATGATGCAAAGTGTTTTTTTCATAAAGCTCTCCGATAAGATAGGGTAAGTATATTTTATCATAATTGTACAAAGAGTGTCAAGAAAGCAGTAAAAAAGACGGCTTTAAGCCGTCTTTTTAGCGTTTTACTCTTGCATTACCGCCCCAGATGGACCAGACCTGATCCTCGTCCATAGGCTGTGCATAGTCGGTTAAGAAGGTAGTCGCCATAGCGCCTGTAGCCCAACCGAACTGGATCCACTTTTCAGACTCCCAACCCTTGAGGATGGAGTAGAGAAGACCGCCAACGAAGCCGTCACCGCCGCCGATACGGTCAAGAACGGTGATGTCACGGGGCTCAACTACGTGCCACTGGTCGCCTGCGAGCAGGATTGCACCCCAGAGGTGATGGTTTACGCTTACAACCTGACGAAGGGTGGTAGCAAATACCTTTGCGTTGGGGAAAGCTTTTCTTACGTTCTCGATCATACCCTTGAAGCCGTCGATCTTAGCGGCGATATCCTTACCGCCTGCTTCGGGACCCTGAATACCGAGACAAAGCTGGAAGTCCTCCTCGTTACCGATAAGGATATCGGATACGGATGCGATCTCGGTGAAGATATCGTGGAGCTCCTGCTCTCTGCCTTCCCAGAAGGAAGCGCGGTGGTTTAAGTCAAAGGAAATAAGTGTGCCGTATTTCTTTGCCGCTCTTGCAAGCTCAAGACAGAACTGACTTGTCTCGTGGGAAAGAGCGCCGATAAGACCGGAGAGGTGGAGGATACCAACACCCTCTTCGCCGAAGATACGGTCAAGGTCAAAGTCGTTGATGTTAAGGGTACGTCCTACCTCGCCTGCACGGTCGTTGCATACACGTGGACCGCGTGCGCCGTAGCCGCTGTCAGCGATGTTGAACTGATGTCTGTAACCCCAAGGGCCGCCCTGAGGAACCTCGGGACCTTCGTAAGCCATACCTCTGGAGCGAAGATCACGCTTGATGAACTCAGCAACAGGGCTGTCCTTAACGAAGGTGGTAAGCACCTTTGTGGGTAAGCCCAGGTAAGCGGAGATGGATGCAACGTTGGTTTCCGCTGAGGTAGCCTGCATCATAAACATATTGCTTGATGCAACAGGCTGACCGTTAGGAGGGCAGATACGAACGCCCATACTTGTAGGAACTACAAGGCTGTATTTACAGTTATCTTTTATCTTTAACATTTTTATTCTCCAAATATTAATTGGTTGAAAATAGTGTCCTTAGGACACTATTTTCTTCCTTAATTCTGCATTCTTAATTCTGCATTCTGCATTCATATACAACGCTTAAGCGTTGTATATGGTTGCCGCAGTATCGCCGCCCATACCTGTCCAGTTGGTGTGGAAGAACTCGCCTCTGGGGCAGTCAACTCTCTCGTAGGTGTGAGCACCGAAGTAGTCTCTCTGAGCCTGAAGGAGGTTTGCGGGAAGTCTGTCACAGCGGTAGCCGTCATAGTAGGTGAGAGCTGTAGCCATTGCAGGAGCAGGAATACCGTTAGTAAGAGCAGCTGCACATACACGTCTCCAGCCTGCCTGAGCCTCGTCGATGATACCCTTGAAGTAGGGGTCAAGAAGGAGGTTGGTAAGCTCGGGATTAGCGTCAAAGGCTTCCTTGATCTTACCGAGGAACACGCTTCTGATGATACAGCCGCCACGCCACATAAGAGCGATGCCGCCGTAGTTGAGGTTCCAGCCGTAGGTCTTAGCTGCAGTTCTCATAAGAGCGTAGCCCTGAGCGTAGGAGATGATCTTGGATGCATAGAGAGCGGACTTGATATCCTTGATGAAAGCTTCCTTGTCACCCTCGAACTTGGGCTCGGGACCGGAAAGGATCTTGGATGCTGCAACTCTCTCTTCCT
>JAZNKU010000438.1:0-2799 GCA_045578685.1 Eubacteriales bacterium | reverse complement strand
ATATGCAAGATAACCCATACCCGCAATGAGACCGGAGGTCATAGCAAGAAACAGGGTGCATATTTCCTTTGCCGTACCGGGAACGGATCTGAAACGAACAAGACTGAAGGCACCTGCAACGGCAACACCCGCACCTACGTTTCCGTTGACCATCATTATGACCACGCAGACCACGCAGGGCAAAAGCGCAAGAGTTACAACAAAGCTCTTGGTATACTTGCCTGTGAGCATATATGCTCCGGCAATTATAAGACCGATAATCACCGACACCGCCATACATATGATAAAATCCGTTATATCTATAACCGCTGCCGTGGGATCGAATATCCCATTAAAAATTTTTGCAATATTCATTTATTTCTCCTTTCAGCCGAGGGAAAATAATCTCTCTGTATGCCGTTCCGTATTTTGAAAATGAGGTTTTGTATATTTTCTCGCTTGACAGAAAGCCCGTCAGCCACAGAGGCATACCGCCTATACATTTAATCTCCATAAGCACCTTACCCGGCGGCAAAAGCTCCGTTCCGTACACCTCCGAACGAAGCGACAGGTCCTCACACCGGCAGAGAATGCTGTCGTCAAAGGTTATACGGAGTCCGCTTGCGTCACGGGAAAAGAAAGCTTCTCTTGAATATGAAAGAAAAACCGCAGGCGCAAGCTCTCCGTAGCAGTTCAGGAAATAAGATATTTCCCTCTTTATTTGGGAATCCGAGACAGGAGGCTTACGTTCCGTAAGCCACAAGGAGGTATCTGACTCGGACATTGATATCCGCCGTTTGTAAACGACCGAGTCGTACTTTTTCTTCAGCTCAATAAAGACCGTGCTGTCGGGAGCCGCCTTTGCATAGCTGCGTACCCGAAGCTTTTCCTTATAAAAGGGCTTATCTATCGACCGCCGTATCAACAGGTACGTAGGCGTATCGTAATACAGATTTCTTATTACCGTCTTACCGTAAGCGTCGGGCTGCATATATTCTTGCATCAGGGTATGTAATTTTTCTTTTTGTTCTTTCGTTATGAGATATTTGAATTCATATCTTTTGAATACGTATTGAAAAGCCAAAGGCTCACCTCTTTTTGTTATATTATAAAATTTATAGCTTAAACCTACCATAAATGTTGTGGATTTTTTAGTTGATTTAATCTTTGAGTGTTATAATTTGCACAATACTAAAAATTATGATACAATGGACTTATTATACGAAGAGGTTGCTATGAGGATATTATTGGCAGAAGATGAAAAAGCCCTGACAAGGGCTTTGGTAAAACTGTTTGAAAAAAACAATTATTCCGTAGATGCGGTCTATAACGGTGAGGATTTTCTGACTTATCTTAAAACAGAAAATTACGATGCCTGCATACTTGATATAATGATGCCCTGTATGGACGGATTGAGTACCCTCAGAAAGATGCGGGAGCTTGGTTACACAGTGCCCGTTCTCCTGCTCAGTGCAAAAAGCGAGATAGACGATAAGGTCAGGGGACTTGACAGCGGTGCAAATGATTATCTCACCAAGCCCTTTAATTCAAAAGAGCTTATGGCGAGGATAAGAGCAATGACAAGAAGCGGCAGCGTGACGGATTCTCTTATAAAAGCAGGTAATATTACACTCAACCGTGCCACCTACGAGTTATCCTCACCTCACGGAAGCTTCCGACTGGCAAATAAAGAATATCAGATGTTGGAAATGCTTATGTCCAACCCTCATCACCTCGTATCCACCGAAAAGTTTATGGAGCGCATATGGGGATTCGACAGCGATGCGGAAATAAACGTAGTATGGGTATATATCTCATATCTGCGAAAAAAACTAACTGCTCTTAATGCGGATATCTATATCAAGGCTTCAAGAAACGCCGGCTATTCTCTGGAGGAGAAAATTGATAAAGAAACTTAAAAACCGTTTCATCGCCCTTGCGATGATATCTATGTTTGTTCTTCTGGCACTTATTATCACTACGGTAAATATGCTTAACTACAATTACGTGATATCCGATACTGACAAGGCGTTAAAAATATTCGTTCACGAAAGTGATTTTGACGGCGGCCCGGGGGAAAAAGAACACCCGCCGGACTCTAAGCGTCCTAAAGCAGATAAGGAAAAACCGTCAAAAACAAAAATCCCCGATACGTATATGATAGACGAATACTATTCAGCACTTATATCCGAAAAAGGGGAGATCATGGCTACAGACCGTGACCATATACCTTGGCTAAGCGAGGAAAGTGCAGTAAAATATGCTCTGCTTGCATATAAAGAGGGTATGGATAAAGGAAGCGTTGGAATATTTCGATATCACACCGATACCGCTGACGGTGGTACTCTCATAACCCTTATGAACATAGACAGAGAGCTTTCAGCCTGCGGCAGATTCCTGTTAATAAGCCTGCTCGTAGGTCTGTGCGGCTATATCGTGATTTCGATAGCTATAATCTTTTATTCGCACAGACTTACAAAGCCTATAGCCGAAAGCTACGTCAGACAAAAGCGCTTTATAACAAACGCAGGTCACGAGCTTAAGACCCCTCTCACAATAATAAATGCAAACATCGAGTTGATAGAGATGGATACGGATGCATATGAATCTGTCGAGGAAATAAAGCATCAGGTGGCACGGCTTACCGATATGACGAACAACCTTGTGTATCTGTCACGTATGGAGGAGGCTGAGGACTCTCTCACGATGACAGAATTCCCTGTATCCGATATCATATCCGAAGCGGTATATCCCTTTTGTTCTGCCGCCTCTGCTCAGAATAAAAAAACGGAGACCGACATTACTCCCTCTCTTTCATTT
>JAZNKU010000437.1:0-4436 GCA_045578685.1 Eubacteriales bacterium | reverse complement strand
GCAAGCCGCTATAAAGGTCTTGGTGAGATGAACCCCGAGCAGTTAAGCGAGACTACAATGGATCCCGAGAAGAGAGTGCTGCTTCGTGTAACCATGGAGGACGCAAGAGAATGTGACAGAATATTCTCGGTTCTTATGGGTGACAAGGTAGAGCCCCGCCGTGAGTTCATTGAAGCCAATGCAAGATATGCTACCGATCTCGACGTATGATGAAGGCAGCTACACTTACACTTAATCCTGCTCTTGACAGGACTATGTATTTTGACAAGCCCTTCCGTGCAGGAGAGCTGAACCGCTGCAGGGATACGGTAACCACCCTTGGCAGCAAGGGAATAAACGTTTCAAGATTTTTAAAGATATTCGGCGTAGATGCCGTAGCCTACGGTTTTTCGGGCGGAGATACAGGTGTTACCATGGAGAATATGTTAAGAGACGAAGGAGTTGATTTCTCTTTCGTCAAGACAGAAGCTCCTACCAGAATGAATATCAAGATGATAGATTCTGACGGTGTATGCACCGAGGCAAACGAAAAGGGCGGACCCATCACCGACGAGGCGTTGAAAAGTCTTGTCGAAACGATGGAAAACTCGGCGGAAAAAGGAAAATATTTTTTCCTTGGCGGAAGTATTCCACACCCTGTGGAAAAAGGTGTGTATAACTCTATTACACAGGTGTTGAAAAGTAAGGGTGCAAAGGTAATTTTAGACTGCGACGGCGAAGCGCTCGAGAGAGGTCTCGAGGGTCGTCCCAGCCTTATAAAGCCTAATCTCTACGAGCTTTCACTCCTCGTTCATAAGAACATTACAACAGCCCAAGAGGCAATAAAGGAATGTAAGCGTTTATATGTGGAAAAGTCTGTTGAAATACTGTGTACCATGTCGGAAAAGGGTGCTGTTTTTGTAGGCGAAGAGGGTGTGTTTTCCGTCACCTCTCCACATGTGGAATTAAGAGGATTCACAGGTGCGGGAGATTCCTTCCTTTCAGCCTTTACCTATATGAGAGACAAGACGAAGGATATTGAATATTCTCTTAAATTTGCTTCCAGCGCTGCTGCCGCAAAGGTAGAGCTTCCCGGCAGCATGCTTCCCAAAAAAGCAGATATGGATAAATATATTGATGCAGTTACTGCAAGAAGGTATGAATAATGAGTAGAAGACAAGAAGAAACAAAAGATTACAGATTTTTGGATCAGAAGATCTTGGATGTTGATATGGGTAAGGAGGTAAGGACCTCTTTTATCCAGTATTCAATGAGCGTTATCACATCCAGAGCTCTTCCTGATGTCCGTGACGGTCTTAAGCCTGTTCACAGAAGAATACTCTACGCTATGTACGAGGATCATCTGACCTATGACAAGCCCTACCGTAAGTCTGCGACTACGGTAGGTAACGTGCTTGGTAGATATCATCCCCACGGTGACTCTGCGGTTTACGACTCTATGGTAAGACTTGCACAGCCCTTCTCCTTGCGTTATACCCTTATCGACGGTCAGGGTAACTTTGGTAATATCGACGGCGACCAGGCGGCTGCTTACCGTTATACCGAGGCAAGAATGTCCAAGATGGCTAACCTTATGCTTGAGGATATCGAAAAGGATGTTGTTGACTTCGCTCCCAACTTTGATAACAAATTAAAGGAGCCTACCGTTCTTCCCTCCCGTTTCCCCAACATTCTGGTAAACGGTTCTGTGGGTATCGCCGTAGGTATGGCGACCAATATTCCTACCCATAACCTCGGTGAGGTTGTGGATGCTACCATCTGCCTGATGGAAAATCCCGATGCTACCGTTCATGATCTTATGCAGCATCTTAAGGGTCCCGATTTTCCCACGGGTGCTACCATCTACGGCTCTAACGGTATAGTTCAGGCTTATTCTACCGGTCGAGGCAGAGTTATGGTACGCTCCAAGGCCGAGATCGACGAAGAAAACCGCCGTATTATCGTTACCGAGATCCCTTATATGGTGAACAAGGTAACTCTTGTATCCCAGATCGCGGGTCTTGTAAAGGATAAGAGAGTTGACGGTATCACGGCTCTGCGTGACGAGACCGATAAGAAGAAGGGTATCCGTATAGTTATAGAATACCGCCGTGACGTAAACGGACAGATCATTCTTAATCAGCTTTATAAGAATACCCAGCTTCAGGATACCTGTGCAATAAATATGCTTGCTCTTGTTAAGGGCGAGCCCAAGATACTTTCACTTAAAGAGATACTTAACCACTATATCGATCATCAGGAGAGCGTTATTATCCGCCGTGTAAACTTTGATCTCAAAAAGGCGGAGCACGAGGCTCATATCCGTGAGGGTCAGAAGATAGCTATAGATCATATAGACGAGGTCATCAATATAATCCGCGGCTCGGCTTCTATTCCCGATGCCAAGGCAAAGCTGATGGAGCGCTTCGGACTTACCGATATTCAGGCGCAGGCTATCGTAGAGATGACTCTGGGCAGACTGTCCGGTATGGAGCGCGACAAGATAGAGGCAAGACTCAACGAGCTCTATGAAATGATCAAGGAATATAAAGCTATCCTTGCGGATGAAAACAGAATCAAGCAGATAATCAAGGACGAGCTTCTTGAGGCAAAGAAGAAGTTCGGTGACGAAAGAAAGACCGAGATAATCGAAGCAGAGGACGATATCCTTATTGAGGATCTTATCGAAAAGCACACCTGTCTTGTAACAATGTCTAATGCGGGCTATATCAAGCGTTGTCCTTCCGATACTTATTCCGCACAGAGACGAGGCGGTAAGGGTATCATCGGCATGTCTACAAAGGATGAGGACTTTGTTGAGACAGTGGTTGCATGTCACAGCCATTCTTACCTTATGATGTTTACCAACAAGGGTAAGGTTCAGGTAAAGAAGGCATATCAGATTCCCGAAGCCGGCAGAACTGCCAAGGGTACCAATATCGTCAACATCCTTGAGCTTGAAGAGGGCGAAAAGATAACCGCACTTCTCTCTATTCCCGAGTTCGTGGCAGGTGAATATCTCACCATGGTAACCAAGAACGGTGTTATCAAGCGTACAGATCTCAGTGAATACGAGTATCAGCGTAAGGGCGGTAAGAAGGCTCTTAACCTTGACGAGGACGACGAGCTGGTATTTGTTGCACATACCACAGGTGAAAACGAGGTAATCATTGCAACCTACAACGGTTACGCCGCACGCTTCCACGAGTCAGCTGCTCGAGTAATGGGCAGAACTGCAAGAGGTGTACGCGGTATCAAGCTTACCGAGGGCGATTACGTAAAGGCTGTTGCTATCGTTGAGGAAGGCAAGAAGCTCCTCTCCATCACCGAAAACGGCTTTGGTAAGAGATGCGAGTACGATGACTTCTCTGCACATAACAGAGGTACCAAGGGTGTATGCTGTCATAAGCTCTCAGCCAAGACAGGTAAGCTCTGCGGTATTGCGTCTGTTGCAGAGGACGAGGATATCATGATGATCACAAGCGAGGGTACCATGATCCGTATCGCCGCAGCCGATATTCCCGTATACAGTAGAACTGCAGGCGGTGTTATCGTTATGAGAACCGGTGCAGATACTCACATCGTGAACTTTGCCAAGGTGGCAAAGGAGCCTGACGAGATCCCCGAGATCGAAGCTCCCGCCGAGACAGCAGAGATCAGTGAACCCGTAGAAACAGCAGAAAACGATGAAGAATAAGATAATTTTAATACTTCTGTCAGTTATAATGCTTTTCTCTCTTGTATCCTGCAAGAAGGCAGAGCTTATAGCAGATACAGAGGCTCAGGCTATACTCTCTGAGCTTCTTCCCAAGGCAGAAGAAATAAACGAAATAATCTGGGGTAAGGGATTACCCATTGAGCCGGGTCAGGACGGTCCTCTCAAGACCGTTACTGCGGCACAGTACCGTACCGTGGCAAAGGATGCTCCTTATCAGAGCACCGAGGAGCTTAAGGGTGCAATATATGCCGTATACTCGGAGGCATTTTTCAACAATACGATAAAATATACCTGCTTTGAGGGTGCGGATGATGCTCTTGAGGATACCCAGGCACAGATGTACCCCAGATACAAGGATAACGATGCGGGTGTTCTGATCGTTGATATCACCAATCCCGGATTTGAGATCACCACAAAGATCGATGCTTCAAGTGCAAAGGTCGTTTCTGCCGAAAGTGACAATAAGCAGACCGTTGAGGTAGACACCAACAACGGAAAGATGAAGATAGTTATTGTCAACGAGGGCAGCGGATGGAAGTTAGATACACCCACATATTGATTTTAGAAAGGAAGATATAAAATGGCTAAGAAGACACAGGCAAAGGCAACAGTCGGGGCTATCGGTGACGAAAAGGAACGCAGAAAAGCCCTTGATACCGCTATTGCCAATATAACAAAGGCTTACGGTCAGGGCGCTATCATGCGTCTTGGCGAAAATAACGAAATGAATGTTTCCGCC